>NC_021487.1:932265-1206896 GCF_000427095.1 Chthonomonas calidirosea T49 | reverse complement strand
CCACAGCCCTTCTTTTTTTTACAAGCTAGAGCCTATGTTGCTTCGCGGCCTAAGCGCTTTGTACGGAAGCCGACTCTTGAGCGGTGCCGTCGGTTGCCACGGGATATACGCTTACACGGCGCCGTTTTCGGTCGCCTTCAAACTTGACGATGCCGTCGGTAAGCGCAAAAAGCGTATAATCGCTGCCCATTCCAACGTTCTTACCAGGGTGGAGCTTGGTACCTCTCTGGCGTACGAGCACGAAGCCGGCGCGTACAAACTCGCCTCCAAACTCTTTCACGCCGAGCCGCTTAGAATGACTATCGCGGCCGTTGCGGGAGCTTCCCACACCTTTTTTATGAGCCATGGTCGTAAATCTCCTTTGTCACGCCGAATTCATTCTACGTGAATAGCATCTACTCGCAAAATGGTCTGTTGTTGGCGGTGTCCGTAGCGGCGCCGCTCGTTCTTTTTCGGCTTATAGGTCAACCCCTTGATCTTCTTGCCCTTGGTCTGCTCAAGGATGGTAGCGGTGACCTTGGCCCCTTCTACCAAAGGATTGCCAATTTTCAAATTGTCGTCGGTCTGCACAAGCAAAACTTCCGACAGCTCGATGGAGGTTTGAGGTTCACCAGGAAGTTTTTCTACCACGAGCCGATCGCCTGCCGACACGCGATACTGTTTTCCGCCGGTTTTTATGATGGCATACATGGGTATCCGAATCTCCGAATTGAGCTTGTTGTCAAGCATGAGAAGAGGCGGAAGCCGAGCGCCTCCGCCCTAAATCCCGCTTAGTGTACTCTAAAGAGGGCTAGACTGTCAAGTCAGGTAATGGTTACTGAGCTGGCCCAAGCCCGTCCATAAGCCCCCAAATAACCTGAGAATCGCGCAGCCACTTGGCATGTCCGTCGGCAAAGCCCACAATATCGCCCTGCGCATGGCGCGCCTGATTGTCGTATTGTGGCTGAGCCGTGTAAGTGCCGTTATCGTTTAGGTAGGCACCGCAAGGGTTTGTGTTGCAGTTGGGATAGGCCACACGTGAAAGCACGTAGTTGGCCGACTGCGGGTTGTTGGTGCGATCGGGAAGGAAGTTGCCGGTAAGCGCGATCACGCAGTCCCCAATCAGCAGCGTTTGCGCCACCTGCTGTAGAGCGGCCTGGGAGCACCCGCTCGAGTTGGGGCTGCCGCACAGAGACCCCATAGAGATAGGCTCGCTCATCCCGTAGTTCACCTGAGCGTTGACCAAGCCCGCGTTGATCCCGACAGTGGTCAGATCGGTCGCCTTTGTCCATCCCCAAAGTTGGTTTTGTGTGATGGTGCTGTGGTCGGAGGCATCGGGGCAGGTGTAGATGTTGGCATTTTTATCGTAGGGGTAGATCGCGTTAAACCAGATCGACTCGAAATGTTGACAGGCCACATTGCCAAGCGGGCCATTACAGGCCACCGAATCGGCATAGCTCCAGAACGGAAAGTCCTCGTCGTAGTCCTGGGTATACATCAGCATCGCGGTGGTGAGCTGTTTGATGTTGGAGGTGCAGCTGGCTTGTCGTGCCTTCTCGCGGGCCTGCGCAAACACGGGGAACAGAATAGCTGCAAGTATCGCAATAATCGCGATAACAACTAGCAGCTCAATTAATGTGAAAGCGGTTTTTTGTTTCATAGAACTGTTTTTCCTCCTAGTTACTAGAAGCGTTTTTGAGTTTTTACTCTCTCTTAGCAAAGACGCTTCCGAGTTACATATAACAAATTTTGTTCGATGTTCTACGAGAATTTAGTGTCTCTTCTCGCATACCACAACTATTTAACAGGTTTGATCAGGCAAAATGTTCCCAATCTACAAAAATTTCTGTCTCTTAAAAGCGCCAAAAGGTGTCCTGATGCGTGGCCAAAGGGATCATATGATCTGGATCAATGACCATATACTGGGGCTTAACTGTCGTCTTTAGGATAAAAAATGTGCTTTTCTGATCGATTTCTATCTTCTTTCTGTAAACGTCATGATTCAACATTGTCAACTGAACTGGCAAATGAAGGTGATAGATCGGGTCTTTTTGGACAATATAGCCTGTCACCTCATAGCCATCTGCTCTGCTTAAGAGCCGTACATCCTGCAATTGCAGCACCGGTAGGCCGGCTCGGTAAAGCCATTCTTGAAAGAACACTGCATAGTTCCTTCCTGTTATACGATTTACTGCGCGCTGAAAATCGCTCCACTCCGCCGGCTTACCGGCTGTGCGCTCCGCTAAAAACGCGCGAAGGCAAGCCAGCATGGTAGGCAAGCCCAACTCTTCCTCAAGTACCCTCAAAACCATGCTCCCTTTCGTGTAGCCGATATCGCACTGCACGGGGTCAGTGGTATCAAAGACGGAGGCCACAGGGTACATCTGAAATCGCTCTTCTCCTGTGGTTTGAAGAGAGGTGTCGTTGGGCAATGTAACCGCTTGAGGGCCGCCGATCCGCTGAAAGAGGAGGGCGGAGTAGTCGGCAAACGCCTCGTCCCACATAGAGTGTAGATAGGTGCACGGCTGAAGGCCGCCCCACCAGGTATGCGCTAGCTCGTGGGGCAGCAGATCGAGGAGGGTGCCGTGCTCAAATGTAGCGAATGAATAGGCCTCTAAGGCTCCGTCAAACGGTCCGTCGGTTTCGACCACCGTGTACTGATGGTAGGGAAACGGTGCAAAGTGATCGCTGTAGAAAAAGAGCACCTGCTGCAAGAGGTTCAGCGCTCGTTGTGCTAGGGACGCATCGTCGTCGAGCAGATAGACTGCCAATCGAAGGCCCTGCACCGTTCGCGTATAGACATGGTAGCGCCCCATATCCACCGTTAGATAACAAACAGGAATGGGGTTATAAAAGGTGAGCGTTGTGGATCCGTCGGGATGATGGATGGTGGACTGCAGATCGCCTGTGGAGATGGGCGTCCAAGCGGGAGGGGCAGTGACCTGAACGGTAGAGGTGGCCGGTAGGCGAGCAATTTGCGGGTACCAATAGGAATCGATCACAGCCTCGTTTGGCAACACATAGTCGCCATCTTGATGGTCGGGAGCACCCGCATAGGCGATGTCCATGGTGAAAGGAGGCATATGAGGAGGAATAAAGGCGACAACGCTTCCTGCCCGATGAAAGGGAACGGGCATACCCTCTATGGAGAAACGGGTAATGGTGTAGTCGGGGGAGAGGCGAAATAGGCAGTAGGGGCGTGGCTTAGGGAAGATAGCTTGCACGCTTGCTCGGTCGCTAAAAAGCACGGAGTGTGTTTTGGGCTGAAGGCGTACAGTGAGTTGATGATTGCAGATTTGGTATCCTCCTGAATCGTCCTCCTTCACTTCAGGCCCGATCTTCCAACCCTGGGGCGTTTCTATCAGCGCATGGACATGATCTCCATCGCTCTGGCAGGTGTGCCAGCAGGAGAAGACAATGAAGGACGGCATGGACTGCCGATTCGGCAGGGTAAGAAGCTGTACATTCCACGTTCTTGTAGGGCCGCGATTGAGCCAAGGAAGTATTTTGGCTGGTGAACCGTCGGTATAAGCTTGTAGGAACGCGATCTGATGGGTCTGGATAGCCCGCTGGACGAACGTTATCCACTGCGAGGTAGGCGCTGCACACGTCCGAGAGGCGAGCTGGAGACAGAGAGCAACAATCAGGAGGGGAGCAAACGGCTGTGCGCCACGGATTTTCTCTCCATACCGAGCGATGAGATGTCGAATCGGTTGCATAAAGTTCTATCTAAAAGGGTATGCTGTGCATAGTGTACCTTTTAGACTGCAGAGACGGCTTAAAGTTTCGATGAGCCGGTGCTGAGGTGTGCCGTCGTTTTGAAGAGAGGAGAAGCCAATGAGACTGGAGAGTTGGCCTCGTTGTCCGGAGGCCGCCTCGCTATGCGAAGGCCTTCTGGAGCGCTTTTTGCATGAGAATTCGATGGTGCAGGAGATGGCCCATCGTTTCCATGCTTACGCGGGGGTTCGGTTGGCGAACCTGATAGATCATTGGGTGGTGCCGCGTTCGATCCTCAGCGTTGAGGAGTTAGAGCGGGTAGGCATGATAGAGACGGATGTGGAGGGTGAGCCGGTATGGCAACATCCCCAAGCGCGTTTGCCCCGATTTCGGGTTGGCGCGCGATGGCGCTTGACCATTGCTGTGGAGTCTCTGGAGCTCTTTCTGCGTCAAAACCGTTGGGAGCCGGAGCGCGTAGAGGGTGATTTTGACTCGGCCTATCAGGAGGCGGTAGGTACGTTGCCGCAGGGCGAGCTTGCGGTGGTGGTGCGAAAGGGCTACACCGGGTTTCGCCCTGGGCGGCTTACGGAAGAGATGCGTGTGATATTAGAGGATGCCCGTGAGCGTTGGCGGGTGCGGCGCCGTGATAAAGAGGCGATTATGGAGGCTCAGCAGCTGGCCGAAGAGCTGGTGAGTGTGTTGGGGGCGGGGCGTGCAGCCGACGAGTTTTTTGCCATAGAGCGTGAATACTACATGACACGCAACCGGGCAGCGCGTTGGCAGTATACTCGCCAGCAAGAGCTTGGGCTGGGCTGGGCGAACCACGACCACCATACCTATCGCTCGTCTCGAGAGAGTTTTGCCGATCTAATGCAGCTGTGGAGCACATTTGGCTTTCAGTTTCGGGAGCGATTCTACGCAGGGGCTGAGGCCGGCTGGGGCGCCCAGGTTCTGGAACATCCCGAGAGCCGTGTGGTGATTTTTTCGGATGTTGACCTCTCACCGGAAGAGCTCTTTGTGGATTTCGCCGAGCAGCCGCTGAGGCCAAACGAGAGCCTTGGTACCATTGGGCTATGGTGCGCGCTGCACGGCGACAGCATCGGCACCGCGGGAATGCATCATCTTGAAGCGGAATACGACTGGGCGCAGGTGCGGGCTTTATTAATAGAAAACGGCTTTGGAGTGATGAAACCTTTTACCGACCTACCCATGTTGAAGCAGGCCTTCACTGAGCCGGAGATGTGGCCTGTGGACGAGGAGCGCTGCGCGCGTTTGCTGCAGAGTGGGCAGATAACCGCGGAGCAGGCCGAGCGTTTCCGCAGACAGGGCGCTGCCGGAAGCCATTTGGAGATACTGCAGCGCTGGGAGGGCTATAAAGGTTTTAATCAGGCCGGAGTGAGCGCCATAATTCGTGAGACGGATGCCCGCAAGCTCGTTTAGTGAGGACAACCACCATGTATGACGGAAGAACCAACTATATTGCAGGGCGGTGGCGTGCTGCAAGCAATGGCGCCACCTTTCCTTCCCTCAATCCCGCCAACACCGAGCAGATGATTGGTATCTTTGCCCGTTCGGGGGCAGAGGACGTGCGCCAGGCCGTAGAGGCTGCCGAACAGGCCTATCCCCAATGGTCGCGGGTACCCAAACCGGAGCGAGCGGCACTGTTACTGCGAATGGGGCGGCTGTTAGAGCAGAACAAAGAGGAGCTAGCACGCCTCATGGTATTGGAGATGGGCAAGGTATTAGAAGAGGCCCAGGGCGATGTGCAGGAGGCCATTGACATGGCCTACTACATGGCTGGCTTTGGGCGGATGCCCGACGGCTATGTGGTGCCAAGCGAGCGAACCGACATCTACTGTGCCGCGCGGCGGGTACCGGTAGGCGTGGTGGGCGTGATCACCCCGTGGAACTTTCCCATTGCCATTCCCTCTTGGAAGATTTTTCCCGCCCTACTTGCGGGAAATACGGTCGTGTTTAAACCGTCGGAGGAGACTCCTGGGCTTGCCTGTCGTTTTGTGGAGCTATTGGTCGAGGCTGGCTTGCCCAACGGAGTTCTCAATCTAGTAACGGGCTACGGTTCGGAGGCCGGCACAGCTCTGGTAGAGGCAAGCGGAGTACGGGTTATCTCATTCACCGGCTCGACTGCGGTGGGAAAACAGATCGCAGCGCGTTGTGGCGAGCAGATGAAACGAGTTAGCTGTGAGCTAGGCGGCAAGAACGCTATTCTGGTTTTGGACGATGCCGACCTGGAGTTAGCTTGTAAAGGAGCGTTATGGGGTGCCTTCGCCACCTCGGGTCAGCGCTGTACCGCAGCAAGTCGCATTCTGGTTCAGCGGAATATCAAGACGCGCTTTCTGCAAGCCTTTGTCGAAAGAGCTGCTGGCTTGCACGTGGGGTTTGGGCTTGACCCTCAAGTGGAGGTGGGCCCCGTGATCAATCGGCAACAGCTGCGGCGCGTTCACGAGTATGTGGCGATCGGGCAGCAGGAGGGAGCGAGGGTGGTTACGGGCGGATCCGTATTGACGGAGGGAGACTATGCGAAGGGTTGCTATTATGCCCCCACTGTTTTCGATGGGGCGACCCCGCAGATGCGCATTGCCCAAGAGGAGATTTTCGGGCCGGTGACCGCCATTATCGAAGTAAGCGACCTCGAAGAGGCTCTTGCCGCCGCCAACGCCACGGCCTACGGATTATCGCTTTCTATCTACACAACCGATGTACGCAAGGCCTTTCGGGCTATGGAGCAGTTGGAGGCCGGCCTCGTCTACGTGAATCTGCCCACAAGCGGTGCGGAGATTCAACTGCCTTTTGGGGGAATGAAGCACACGGGAAACGGCTCACGCGAGGCAGGGTGGGTGGCTATGGACTACTGCACGGAGTGGAAGTCGGTGTACGTCAACTACAGTCAAGCCAGCGAGTTAGTGCGGGCACAAATTGACACGGCCGGCAAAGCGAGCCATCCGGTCGAAAGGCAATAGACAGTCAAAGAAGGGCGACCCATTGGGTCGCCCTACCAGCCCCTCTGGAGGGGTTAAACGTTGAGCAGCTCTTTGCCCGGCTTCCAGTCGGAGGGGCAGAGGCCACCGGTTTGGAGGGCCTGAAGCACGCGGAGCGTCTCATCGGTGCTGCGCCCGATGTTGAGGTTATTGATGACGGCATATTGGAGAATACCGTCGGGGTCAATGATGAAAAGCCCTCTCAGCGCCACACCCTCCTCTTCAACGAGTACGCCGTAGTCTCGTGAAACCTCTTTAGTGATGTCGGAGGCAAGAGGAAAGTTGATTTTGCCGATGCCGTGTTGTTCTCGCGGGGTATTCATCCAGGCGAGATGAGAGTAGACCGAGTCGGTGGAGACTCCGAGGATGTCGGCATCAAGCTCGGCGAACTCGTCGTAACGGTCTGAGAGCGCGGTGATCTCGGTGGGGCACACAAAGGTGAAATCGAGAGGGTAAAAGAAGAGGATCAGCCATTTGCCTCGATAGTCTTTGAGGCTTACTTTGCTTCCCACGGTTTTGGGGGTATCGGTTGCTCTTGCGATGGGCATGGTAAAATCGGGAGCGGGTTTACCTACTTTTGCATAGGCCATGGTACAGTCTCCTCTGAATTTTTTATGTTTGCAATGGCAGACTAGGCTATAATTAGCATACCTGAACACAGAATGGTTTTGTCAAATTTTGCTTGCGGGAAATCCCTAAAAACTGCATAGGGATTTCCCTCATAAAAAAAGGGGCGTTTGACCGATGTCAAATCAGAGCAGGATAGCGGATAATAGAGCCATGAAGCAACAAGAAACCAGCGATGGAGACGGTAGGAGCCTTTAGGCACGCATGGCACCAGTAACCATTTTGTTAGCAGATACCGACCCCGTTGTGCGCAAGTGTCTGCGCTATGCCGTCGAAGCGAGCGGTCAGGAAATTAAAGTGATGTGGGAGGCCCAGGACGGGTTTGAAGCGCTTCACAAGATACAGCAGTTCAAGCCGGATTTGGCAGTTGTGGATTATATGCTGCCCCGCATGAACGGGCTGGAACTGGCGCGATGTTTACGAAATCATGGGTTACAGACCCGCATTCTGGTGATGGGAACTTTCGAGGCGCAGCAACAGGCTGTCCTCGATGCCGGGGCCGACGGTTTCGTTACCAAGAGTAGCGGCTGTGAGGCCATTAAGGCCGCTGTTCATCGGCTGGTCGTTCTTCCCACGCGTCCATCGGAGGTGATCGGATGAACAGTAGCCATGGTGTCCTCTCACCGGTTTTTGAGAGGGCGGAGCTGGCGGAAAGCCAGAACAAGCCAATAGAACACCCAACAGGTGAGGAAGGGGAGGCTAAAGGAGTGACAATGACAACAGCACCCACTAGTCCGAGTGCCCGACGTGAGTTCGAGCGTCTCTATCAGCGCAGCCATCGCCGCGCCTACAACTTGGCCTATCGGTTAACGGGCAATTCCGCGGATGCCGAGGATGTAACACAGGACGCTTACGTGCGCGCATGGAACAACTTTGACAACTACGATTCAAGCCGTTCCTTCGAGAGCTGGCTCTTTCGCATCATTACCAATCGCGCCATTGACTTGCGTCGTCGTCAGAAGCGCGTGCCCATCTACTCTCTCGATGCGCCCGTTGCGTCGGATGACGATGGGCAGACGATGGTTCACGAGTTTCCGGCGCCTAACTCAAACCCAGAAGAGCTTGTGGTGGGGCCGATCATGGAAGAGCGCCTACAGCAGGCGCTTGCCGCCCTTCCCGAAGATTATCGCACGGCTATCCTGCTGTGCGACGTGGAGGAGAAGTCGTATCAAGAGATCGCAGAGATCATGGGCTGTGCGATCGGTACGGTCCGTTCCCGCATCCATCGTGCCCGCGTGATGATGCGGCGATACCTGGAAGAGGGCAGCGTTCCGCGTACGCGCCGTTCGCGGTTAAGCCGTGTGAAGGCAACGGCCGCTGCAGAGTAGCAACATTAGAGTGTTACAGGGCGGGCCTAAACCCGCCCTGCAGCCGTAAGGTCCCCAACATACGAAGGCTAGCCGTAGTGGGGACGAACCACATAAGGAAGAGGGTCCGGCACACCCGCCACCTCAAAACCCCGCAGCCGCAGCGCACAACTATCGCAGGTTCCACAAGCAACCTCTTCATTACGATAGCAGCTCCACGTTAGATGAAAGGGGGCGCCTAGTTCAAGCCCGCGCTGCACGATCTGCGCTTTGGTGAGGCCGATGATCGGAGTTTCAACACGAATATCCCCACAAGCAGTACCAAGCCGGATGAGTTCGTTAAAGGCGGCGTAGTACTCCGGACGGCAATCGGGGTAGCCACTGCTATCTTCATAAACGGCGCCGATGTAGATGCGCTTCGCCCCACAAACCTCCGCCCACGAAACGGCGATGCTGAGAAAATGGGCGTTGCGAAAGGGCACGTAAGAGGTTGGAATGCCTGGATTGTCTAAATCGGCCTCGGAGACGGGAATAGAGGGGTCGGTGAGGCTGCTGCCTCCGATTTGACTTAGATGGGCAATGGAACACACAAGGCGCCGTTCCGCAGGAACCCCATAAAAGTCGGCAATATCATGAAAGGCCTTAAGCTCCCGCTTCTCGGTGCGCTGACCGTAGTTCACATGGAGAAAATGGAGCTCTTCCGCCTCATGCTCCTTTCGAGCGATGGCGGCAGTGACGCACGAATCCATTCCACCTGAAACGAGGACAACCGCTTTCACCTTAGATCTCCTTGTGCTCTGAGCAAAACACGTTGGCACCGACTCCACAGAGTCGGTGAGGATTGAAACGATATACGCTTCTATCAGGCAGTTAGTTGCGCCGCTCTTTCGACCTAGGTGCGGGGATAGGGGCGTTATGTTGTTTCCTGCCGTTTTGAGGGATAAGGTATAGTAGATGCGACAACTTCCTGGAAAGGAGGTTGTTAGCGGCCCTATTGGGGGGAGTGGCACCAGCCCTTAAGGGCCGATGAAGATTGAAACAGGAAAAGGAGCGAAAATGCGATCTTACAAGGTGGCGCTGCTGCCCGGCGACGGCATTGGGCCGGAGGTGGTTGGGGTTGCAGCCGAGATTTTAGCTTACCTTGCCGAGCGTGCTGGCTTTGCGCTAGAGATGAAGGAGGCCCCCATTGGCGGTGCGGCCTATGATAAGTACGGTCACCCTCTACCGGAGCACACGTTAGCGCTCTGCAAAGAGAGCGATGCCGTGCTGTTAGGTGCCGTAGGCGGCCCCAAGTGGGATACAGTTCAGCCGCCCTCTCTGCGCCCAGAGGTGGGTGCCCTGCTTCCCCTGCGCAAAGAGTTAGGGCTCTATGCGAACTTGAGGCCGGCGCGGCTCTCGTCAGCTCTTGCCTCGGCCTCCTCTTTGAAAGCCGAGCTTGTTCAGGATGGGCTAGATATTTTGGTGGTACGCGAGCTTACCGGCGGCATCTACTTTGGGCAACCTAAAGGGCGCGATGCCGACGGTTCAAGGGCGGTAGATACCTGCGTTTATACCCGATTCGAGATAGAACGCATTTTGCGCGTGGGCTTTGAGACGGCGCGTGGGCGCAAGCGCAAGCTCTGCTCGGTGGATAAAGCGAACGTGCTGGAGACCTCTCGTCTATGGCGTGAGGTGGCCGATCAGATGGCGCCGCAGTATCCCGATGTGGAGTTAACCCACATGTTGGTAGATAACTGCGCCATGCAGCTGGTAAGAGACCCGCGCCAGTTCGACGTGATCGTCACCGAAAATATGTTCGGCGATATCCTTAGCGATGAAGCCGCGATGCTGACCGGCAGTTTGGGAATGCTGCCTTCGGCGAGTTTGGGCGATCGGCATACCCAAGGAGGAACTTTTGGCCTTTACGAGCCGGTGCATGGCTCCGCCCCTACCATCGCCGGGAAAAATATCGCCAACCCTCTTGCTACCCTGCTGTCGGCAGCCATGCTGCTACGTTACTCTCTGGGGGAAAACGAGGCCGCCGAAGCGCTGGAAAGAGCCGTCGAAAAGGCGTTGCAAGACGGCCTGCGTACTGCCGACATCGCTGCGGCTCATCAGCCGACCATCGGCACGAAAGAGATGGGGCAAGCGGTGCGGGAGCGCATCGAAATTTGAAGGGATGGAGCCATGAAGAAAGTGGAGTGCGTCATTCGTCCTATGAAGATCGAGGAGGTTAAGGAGGCGCTGGCCTCCATCGGCATCGTGGGCATGACGGTGAGCGACGTACGTGGCTACGGACGCCAAAGGGGAAGAACCGAAAAGTATCGCGGCAACACCTATGTGGTAAGCCTTTTACCGAAAGTAAAGATCGAGGTGGTAGTGCCGGATGATAGAGTGGAAGAGGTGATCGAAACGGCGCTGCGCGCCGCCCAAACCGGTGAGATAGGCGATGGCAAAATCTTCGTGACCCACGTGGAGGAAGCCATCCGCATCCGTACGGGCGAGCGAGGGGAAGCCGCGTTATAGGGTACACTAAATGCAGTTTACAGAACGCAAGTGGCATCCGGATGATCGGTGCTGGTGAGGATGGAAGCTTTGAATCAGCAAAAACGACGTATCGAAATCTACGATACCACCCTGCGAGACGGCTCGCAAGGAGAGGGCATCAGCTTCAGCGTTGAGGACAAAGTTCGTATTGCGCGCCGCCTTGATGAGTTTGGAGTGGATTTCATCGAGGGGGGATGGCCCGGCTCTAACCCGAAAGATGTGGCCTTTTTCGAGCAGATGCGGGAGGTAAAGTTGCGCCATGCTCTGCTAACCGCTTTTGGCTCTACCCGCCGCGCCGGGGTTCGGCCAGAGGAGGACCCCCAAATTCGTTCGCTGATCGATTCGGGCGCCTCGGCCATCACCATTGTCGGAAAGTCGTGGGACGCTCACGTCATCCATGCGCTGCGGGTGAGCCTTGAAGAGAATTTGGCGATGATCGCAGAGAGTGTGGCTTACCTCAAGCAGCATGTGCCGATGGTGCTCTACGACGCTGAGCATTTCTTCGATGGCTACCGGGCAAACCCCGCCTATGCGTTACGGTGTCTGCAGGTGGCATTCGAGGCGGGCGCCGATCGGATTGTGCTTTGCGACACAAACGGTGGCTCGCTGCCGCAGAGCATCGCAGCCATTGTGCGTGAGGTACGCCAGGCTCTGCCAGAGGCACAACTGGGTATCCATACGCATAACGATTCGGCCTGTGCCGTGGCAGGCGCTCTGGCGGCTGTAGAAGAGGGAGCGATGCAGGTGCAGGGCACCATCAACGGATATGGAGAGCGCTGTGGCAACTGCGACCTTGTTCCGGTGGTCGCCGCCCTGCGATTCAAAATGGGCTACGAATGCCTTTTGCCCGATTCGCTAAGGCACCTTACAGCGCTTTCTCAGTATGTAGATGAGATAGCCAACATTGCCCCAGATACGCGCAGACCCTATGTAGGGCGAAGCGCTTTTGCGCATAAGGGAGGACTCCATGCCGATGCGGTGCTGAAGGGGGCAAGCTACGAGCACATTCATCCGGAGGCGGTGGGAAATACGCGTCGCCTACTCGTCTCAGAGCTCGCCGGCAGTAGCAGCATCGCCGGCAAGGCGGCCGAGTTTGGCATTCGGCTCGATAAAAAATCGCCCGAAGCTCGCCACCTTATGCAGGTGGTGGCAGAACATGAGCACGCTGGTTACAGCTATGAGGGGGCGGAAGCCTCTTTCGAACTGTTACTGCTGCGAACCCTTGGCCTTTACAAGCCCCCGTTCACGTTAAAAGGGTTTCGATGTATCACCGAAAAGCGCGGTACCGACAAGCAGCCCATTACCGAAGCGACCGTAAAGGTCGAGGTCAACGGCCAAGAACGCCTAACCGTAGCGGAGGGCGATGGGCCGGTGCATGCCCTCGATGGGGCTTTGCGGCAGGCATTGCTCGAGTTTTATCCGGCGCTGGAGCGGATAAAACTAACCGATTTTAAAGTGCGCGTCATCAACGGGCGTGCTGGCACTGCGGCCAAGGTTCGCGTGATGATCGACTCGACCGACGGCGAGCAGACTTGGTCTACCGTGGGCGTATCGGAGAACGTGATCGAAGCGAGCTGGTTGGCGTTGGTAGATAGCGTGGTATATGGGCTGATTCGCAGCGAACGGCTTTATGAGGCGCTTTCAAGACCGCCCGTTCTCACCGAGAAAACCTCCTCCGTACCGACGTCCTCCCCCTCCGTTTCGGAGAGTGCGGCCTCATGAGCCTGCGCATGGCGACGCTCTAGGGAGCACGCAATGGTGGAGCGTTACACTGTTGCCATTCGCGAGCTTCCCGATACCGAGCGACCACGTGAGCGCCTGAAACTCTACGGTCCGCAGTCCCTCTCCGACAAAGAGCTTCTGGCCATTCAACTGCGCATCGGAACGCGCGAGCTTTCAGCCCTCGGTTTGGCCGAGCATCTCCTCAAGGAGTTTCGAGGGCTAGGAGGCATCGCGAGAGCCCATTTGGAGGATCTGAAACGCGTGAAAGGCGTGGGAGAGGTAAAGGCCATCGAGATCGCTGCCGCTGTGGAGCTTGGCCGGCGCATTATGGTGTTGGAAGAGACCCCACGCCCCAAAATAACCTGTCCGCGCGATGTTGCCAACCTCTTAATGCCCGAACTACGTTACGAGACCAAAGAGCACTTCAAAAGCATTCTCCTCGATACAAAAAACCAGGTCATCAAAATCTGCGCGGTCTCCGTAGGCATTCTCGATAGCAGCCTGGTACATCCTCGTGAAGTCTTTAAAGAAGCCATTCTCCACAGCGCCGCCTCCCTTATTGTGGTTCACAATCACCCAAGCGGTGACCCCACGCCCAGCAAGGAAGATATAAATGTGACCAAGCGCTTGTTGGAGGCCGGTAAAATTATAGGGATTGAGCTACTCGATCACATTGTTATTGGTGGGCAACAGTACGTCTCTCTTAAAGAGCGTGGCGGCGTTTTTTAGAATTCCCTCACCCTATCCCTCTCCCAGTGGGAGAGGGATGTGTAATGTTGCGTAGGGGCAGGCCCCCGTGCCTGCCCGTTGAATTCCACAATTCACCGAAATCGGGCAACCATGGGGGGCATTGGGCGACCACAGGGGGTCGCCCCTACGGTTATCTCCCTCTTCTCTAGGGAGAGGGATAAAGATGGCAAAAAACGAACCGACAAATGGAAACCGATAATAGACATGGGCCTTTCCGGTTTGGTCGGGATCGCCCGTTTTTAACGAGATGCGCAAGGGGCGGTGCTACGAGTGATTCGACGAATAGCTCGAAGGAGCGGTGGTGTTGTCGTCAAGATCAAGGCGAGAGCCCCCAGAAGATCGTGCAATTTTCTGGGCAAGAGCGCCCTCCTTATTGGCTGGGGCATCTGCTTTCTCTGCCATGCCAGCGCCGCCCCTAACCACTCTTTCCCGAAATTAACCGCCAAAGCCGCTGCCGTGATGGATGCCGATTCGGGCCGATTGCTGTGGGCCTTGCATCCCGATAAACCTTTCCCGCCAGCCAGCACCACAAAGATCGTCACCGGCATGTTGTGCGCCCAATCGGTTCCCCCTACGAGGCTCATTCCCATCTCTCCGTATGCGGCACACCTGCCTGGCGATCGCTTAGGCTTACGGGCTGGCGAGAAGATTCCTGCGCGCGATCTGCTTTATGCCATGTTGCTGATCAGCGCAAACGATGCGGCAGAGGCCGTTGCTGAGGCGGAGGGAAACCTCAGTAATGGTCTTGAGGGGAAGCAAGGGCGGTACGCGAGCGAGCCCGCGGCCCCCTTCGTCAGGTTAATGAACGCCATGGCGCAAAAAGTGGGCGCGCGCCATTCGCATTTTGTGAACCCAACCGGCTTACCGGCGCCAGGACAGGTAAGCACCGCGCGCGATTTGGCCCTTTTGGCACGAGCGGCTCTCACCATTCCGACGTTTGCGCAGGCGGTGCGCACGAAAACCTACGTTCTCCATCGGCCCAACGAGGCTCGGCCGCGCGTATTGGTGAATACCAACCGTCTTTTGTGGACGTTGCCTGGAGCCTATGGCGTAAAGACCGGCTATACCCATGAGGCCGGTTTTTGCTATGTGGGGGCTGCCGCACAAAAGGGGCATCGGGTCATCGTGGTGCTGCTGCACAGCGACCATTGGCAAACCGAGGCGCTTACCCTGTTTCACTACGGTTTTGAGCGGCTTAGCGGCACCGCTGCGGAAGGAAAAGGGGGCGCTCGCCCCGTTGGAGCATTGCCAGACAAGGCAGTGCCAAAGGGCTTTGGTGGCGGGAGCGTGTCCTTTCTAGGGCAAGAAGCGCCCCGAAACGGGTACGTAGCACGATCTTCCTCAAGGCCGACGCCCTTCCCCTCAAGGCCTCTCCTAGGGTTACCAGGAAATCCTGCGATTGCCTGGAGCAGGGCGCCCTTCCCCGCTGGAGCAGGGAGGCCTACCGCCCCCGCGGCATCGCAGACGAGCGGAGGGGCGCGACCTTCTCCGGAGAGGCAGGAGGCTGAGGAAAGTGCAGGGAGTGCAGAACCAGGCGGCTGGGCATCTCCTGGCAGGCATGTCCCTGTTGCAAACCAGGTCGCTTCGCAGGTGGTTCAAACCCATCTGCCATTTCCTCATCTCGTCCCTATATTAGGTTTGCTCCTGTTGGCTAGTGGAATAGGGATCTATTGGCGCGGGCGACCGCAATGGATAGGAGGAATACGTATGTGGCTTGTTGGTCTCTCTAAAAGACGCAAAGAGGCCAAGCAGAAACCGACAACGCCGTTGTTGTCCGCTGAAGTCGTTTCAAAGGCGGAGACCCCACCATTTCAGTGGGAAGGTTTGCCGCTGGCTCGTCGAACCGCTTGGGAGTGGCTTGAGCTACTGCTCGAGCAGCCCATTCGTGTGCTGGAGCCCGCCATTCGGTGGCATCTGCGCGGTCTTCTACAGGCAGATCCTAGCGTAGAACGGGGACGTTTTCGCAAGATTTTGGAAAGCCATGAGAGTCTGCGGGTACGGTTGGCTATGGCGGAGGCGTTAGAAGCTTTGGCGCCTCGCGCAGTAGAAAAGTTCGCCCGTCAGCTGTTGGAGGGGGAAGGGGTTTCTGCGGACATTCGGGCGGAGGCAGCAGAGCGACTCGGAGCGGTAGGAGGAGAGCGGTACGAGCATTTTTGGCTCGAGCGTCTCTTGAAAGAGCCATCCCTTTGGGCAACGGTCGCGCTCTTACGTCTGGTCTGGTTAGATAACTCCACCGTTCAGGCGCTTCTGCAGGCGCTAGAGGTGCCTTTGCCAGAGGGGGCGAGCGATGAGCTCTTAGCGCGTCGGCGGCTGCGCGATGGCTATATCGCCTGTGTGCTATTTGGGCATACGTTGCTGGAGGAGGAGGGATTTCTAGAGCGTTTTCAGTGGCTTCCTGAAGAGGTTCAGTGCGAACTGCTGGTGGCTCTCGCCCAGAAAGGAAAAGATACGGAACAAGCCCGTTTGCTGCTGAAGCGCTTTTTGGTATCGCCCTCCTACGCTCTGTTACGTGCTTTGTGCGACATGCCGCCGGATACGGTGGAGAGCGCCTTGAACGCTTTAGATGAGCTGCCGCAAGGTGCAGAAGCTACGCGCGCTGGGGTGGTTCGTTGGTTGCTTGGAAAAGACGAGGAGAGCGCCTTGGAGCAGATAAGGCGCCTAGCAGAGGCCGGAGACGACGCCGCGGCGCACGCGCTGCAGCTGCAGCGCGTCGTTCATTGGAACCCTTTCCGCTGCGCGCCAGACGCCCTGTTGGCCGCAGCGCAGATCGTTTCGTGTCGCCTAGGCTATCTCTATTACGATCCGGACTACGTGACGCAGGTTTTGCGCAATGCGCTCAGTGAAGAAAACGCTCTGCCCCCAGGGGTTCCAGATGAGCTCAAGGCGCTGGCTACAGTCTATCGAAATCGAGAGGTGCACGATGCCGTATTTGCCGCAATGCAGAGCGAGGAAAATCTGTTGTTGCTTCTCATGGCGCTTTCGCACTATGTGGACGAAGAGAGGCGCTATGCGCAAGAGATCGCATTTTGGTGTGCCAAGTTGCCTTCAGAGGCACGCTATGCCCTGCTATGGGCACTCGCACAGGCCTCCGATCCGGAGGTGCTTGAGGCGGTAGAGAACGCCCTCACCGATTCCAATCCTTTCGTGCGTTCAACAGCACGCCAGATGATGTTAGGGGTGCACGGCCGTGTGGCAGTACAAAACCATCAATCGTAGGGGCAGGAGGGGCAGGCCCCCCGTGCCTGCCCATGTGCCCCCGTGCCTGCCCATGTGCCCCTGTGCCTGCCCGTTTCGCCCCTACAGCCATAGGGAGGGGAAGGATGGTATGGGGGAGCGCCTACGGAAACGCCTGTTTCGGGTACAACAAATGCAGCCTTAAGGGTTGTGACCAAGAGTATGGGCAGGAGTTGAGTTTGTGTGAAATAACGCTCTCCATTGTGATCGTCAGTTGGAACACACGCGATCTCCTTTTACGCGCGCTCGAATCGATCTATGCGGCGCCACCGCCGTTTCCATTTGAGGTTATCGTGGTGGATAATGCGAGTGTGGATGGCACCGTCGCGGCTGTGCAGCAAGCTTATCCGCAGGTGATTCTCCTACCGAATGCGGTGAATAACGGCTATGCAAAGGGAAACAATCAGGGAATAGAACGGGCGCGTGGAGCGTACATTCTTTTGTTAAACCCCGATGTGTTGCTGCCAAAAGGCGGGCTAGAAAAGGCCGTTCGGTTTATGGAGCAGCATCCCGAAGCTGGGGCGATTGGGGTGCGGCAGGTCCATCCCGATGGAACGCTCGAGCGATCGGTACGCGGGTTCCCTACACCTTTAGGAGTCTTGTGGGAGTTGATAGGGTTGAGCCGACTCTTCCCAAAAAATCGTTTTTTGGCGCCTATCGAATGACCTGGTTTACCTACGACAAGGTGGCAGAGGTCGATCAGCCCATGGGAACCTTTTTAATGTTACGACGTCAAGCGGTGGAGCAGGTGGGAATGTTGGACGAGGGCTTTCCCATCTTCTTCAACGAGGTAGATTGGTGCTTGCGCTGCAAACGCAAGGGCTGGAAAATCTATTTTACGCCGGAGGTCGAGATCGTGCATTATGGGGGCGCGAGCACGAGCCAGGTTGCGCCCGCCATGGCATGGGAATCGCGACGAGGGCTTTTGCGGTTCTACGCACGCCACTATGGGGGCTGGGTCTACGCTCCGCTGCGCCTCCTCGTCGCCCTGCTATCGTGGCCGTATGCTTGGTGGCAGGCACGACAACGTCGGCAGCGTGTCCAACAGGAAAGCCCAAAAGGAAGGACTTAGAGGGGTGACTTCGGGCGAAGCTGTATGCGATCTAAGCGTGATCATCCTTAACTGGAACACCTGTGAGCTGTTGCAGGCCTGTTTGCAATCGCTCTTTGAGTCGTCGGAGACCGTATCCTTTGAGGTTATCGTGGTGGATAACGCCAGTGAGGACGAGAGCCGAGAGATGGTAACGCAGCACTTCCCTCAGGTTCGCCTGCTGGTAAATCCACGCAACGTGGGCTTTGGGGCGGGCAACAATGCCGCTCTGCCGTATGCACGGGGGAGATATCTCCTCTTTCTCAACTCGGATACCTTAGTAACCAAAGGCAGCTTAAGTGCCCTTGTACGCTTTGCCGACGAGCACCCCGATATTGGCATCGTAGGGCCGAAGCTCTTAAATGCGGACGGCTCGTTGCAATACTCCTGCCGTCGCTATCCGAATTTGGCAGCCGGCCTCTTCCGAAACACCCTGTTGGGGCGCCTCTTTCCGAACAACCGTTTTGCCGCCGACTATCTCATGAAAGATTGGGATCATGCCAGCGTGCGCGATGTGGACTGGGTATCGGGCGCAGCGCTCTTTATTCGGCGCGAGTTGGTGGAGCAGATAGGTGGGTTCGACGAGGATTTTTACATGTATTGCGAGGATGTAGACCTCTGTTGGCGGGCGACCCACGCGCCTCTCCCCGACCGATTGCGCAACGCTTTGGGGAAGGGGGCTCAAGCCCATTGGCGTGTTGTCTACTTTCCTGAGGCCGTGATCTATCATTACATAGGAAAGAGCAGCGATAAGGTGCCCACGCGCATGACCTATGAGTTTCATCGAAGCCAGTATATCTTCTACAAAAAACACTATCGCGCTTCTACTCCCATTTGGCTACGACCGCTTATTCCTGTAGGCATCATGCTAAGAGCCCTTGGCACCATGTTGAAATTTCGTAGGGACTACTGGATTCGCAAACTGCGCGGAGCCGAAAAGCCGCGTAGGCGTAAGGGAAGTTCAAGCTAATGGAAGCCGATATCAAAGAGACGCGTGCCACAGAGCGAAAGCGATTCGACCGTTTAGATTGGATGGTGGTTGTGTTACTAGGCCTTATGGTCGTTCTGGCACCCCTGTTGGCCGCAAGCTTTGTGGTGTTGCCTGCCATGGGGCTATTCCCGCCCATCGGTCTGCTGGATTGGCTTCAGGCCATTGGGGTACCGCTTATGATGCTGCTCGTGGGTTTGGCGGCTCTCATCGCGGTTGTGCGCGAGTGGATAAGGCCCATGCCCATTGGCGGTGCTCCGGCGTTAACCGTGCTAGGGCTCTGCGTGTTGGGTTGGGCCACGCTCTCTTTAGGGCAAGCGCACGCGCTCTATTTGGGGGTAGACACGCTGGCGCTGCTTGTGGCGGTGTTGACCACCGGCACACTGGCTTCGCGCTTAAGCCGCAATAAAGACGCTTTTGCCACGTTGCTTATCGCCCTCATGTTGGGGGGCCTTTTCGTGTCTGCGCTGGGGATCAACGAATACCTTGCCGCATGGAAGCAGGGCGCTTTTTCCCATCGCGTGTTTGGCACCTTTCTCAATCCCGATTTCCTAGCGGGCTATTTGCTCCTTACTTTACCGGTTACCCTCGCGATTTGGGTGGCGTCTCGAGAGCGGTTGCTCAAGCTATCCGCCGGGTTTGCGCTCTTTTTGCAGGGAGGGTGCATCACGTTGAGCGCATCGCGGGCCGGCCTAGCCGCTCTGTGTATAGGGATACTCTCCTGGCTTTTTTTGTGCGTTTGGTCTGGCGCGTTTCGGGGTCGCTGGAGGTCTCCCGCCCTCGGTTTGGGGGTACTGTTGCTGAGTTTCGTGGTCGCCTCCACCCCCCTACGTTTTCGGGCTACGCCGGTCTCCGCAGCGCAGGCGTCTGCATCGAGGCCAGTACAAAGCTCAGCAGAAAATGACACCGGTGCGTCGGGGTTGGCGAGGGTTGGGGCAGAAAGTCATTCGCTATTATTTCGGCGTTACACTTGGCATGGCACGCTGCGCATGGCCGAAGCCAACCCGCTCTTTGGGGTGGGGATAGGTAATTTCACCTATGCCTATCCACGTTACGCCTTGGTGGCCTTTACGGCCCATGCGCACAACAGCCTGCTGCAGTGGGCCTCGGAAACCGGGTTTGTAGGGCTTTGTTTGCTATTGATGCTTCTGGCGGCGGCAAGCGCCTTTGCCGCCAATGCCTTGCGCCTGCGACGAGCGGCGCTGTCGGCCCCTGCGGGCGATATTTTAGAGTCGTTTCATAGGCTGTTTGAGGAGCCGGCCGTGCTGTTGTGCGGGCTCTTAGCGGCGCTCTTAGCGTCGGGCATCAAGACCCTGGTCGATTCGGATTGGTATGTCGTTGCCACCGCCTTGACGGTGGGCCTCTGTTTTGGGCTTGCCGTGGGCTTGGCCAGGGACATTGCCCCGTTGTCCACCCAGCTTCCAACGGCGCTAAGGCGCTCCTCTTTGATGTTAGCCGGCCTTGTGGCATTAGGGCTAGTGCTACGCTCTGGGCAGCTCGGTTTCGCTGCAGGCTGGCGTGCTCAGGCGGCGGAGGCGCTCTTTCACCAGCAGCCCGAGGTGGCTATAGAGCGGTTGAAAGCCGCGACGGAAGCTGACCCTCTCGACCCCGAGCTCTATTTAGAGTTAGGGGAGATATACGATATGGAAGGGCTATTCCCCCAAGAGCAAGCGGCCATTCAGCGGGCCATAAGGGTGGCGCCGATAGCGAAGGCCTACTACCGTCTTGGCCAGTTTTATGAAAAACAGGGGCAGGGGGCGCAGGCGGTAGCGGTCTATCAGCACGCATACGCGCTCGACCCCAACAATCTGCAGGTGCTGCACCACCTCGGCGACGCCTTTTTAGCGGTTGGGAAAACGCAAGATGCCGAGAACATCTATCGCATCATGACGGAGTTGGAGCACGCGCCCTACGGCACCGTACGAGCGATGGGTGACGAGCTTGTGGAGACGGAGTTTGTGTATGGCCAGGTAGGGCTTGCGGAGATAGAGATGCGCCAGGGGCAAAGTGCGGAGGCGCTGAAGCATTTGGAGGATGCCGATGCGTTGATGCGGCTCTACTGGTCACGTCGCAACACGCAGGCCTATGCCATCATGCCGGCATCGAAGCGAGAGGCGCTTTATCAGCTCTACCTTCGTGTGCTTGCGGATTGGCGACAGGCCTTAAGGCAGACGCATGCGGGGGCCTCCGCATTGGCGGCAGTGGCACAAGAGGAGTCGAGGGTACAGCAAGATCACAGGAACGATCAAGTCGCTCCCACGAGCCCACCGTCTTCTTAAAGGATAAAACAGACCCTACTTGGATTTTTATAATATTTGCCCTTGCATTATTGTTGTAATTCATAGTTTCTGCGCAGCCTTGAATCGTCGCATCGAAGTCCTACCGTTGTAAGCTGGGAACGAGCAGAAAAATTTTTTTGCTGTATCTTCGGCTTTTCCGGATCAGCTTGGTATTTTAACTGTTGAAGAGCCTTTTTGGGAAGGGAGAGTTAGATATGGTTTACTACGCTCACAGTGCAAACAAACATGGCGTTCGGCAAACTATGAAGGAGCATCTGAAGTGGCACCGGCTATACGGAGTCGGTAAGGATTGAAACTCGAAAGGCGAAGGGACTCTGCAACATAACTCCCTCTCCCAGAAGGAGAGGGTTCTGGCAGGGCTGCGAATGGGTTATAATATCCTCCATAGAGAATGAACTCGGAAAACCCCACAGACAACCCTATATCCACCTAATGAAAGGAAGAGGATAGAGGCTATGCAGCTTGTACCTATCCAGCTTGAACAAATAGGCCAACCCCACTACACGGCCCAACTTTATGAACACCTCGAAAAAGGAAATATCCTCCTTCTCGAAAAAACGCCCTTCGCACCAAACGAGGAAGATGCCGCCTTCCTTCGAGGACAACATCAGGCCGATACTAAAATTCATAAGAATATCGCCTACAAAACACCCCTCGATAAACTGACCGGAGCCCAAAACGAAACCCCGGAAGATGCTCAACGCCTCAAACGCATTATGAAAGCCTATGCCCAAGGAGCCCTTCAGTTTCTCGCGAACCTCCTGCCCGCCTACGCTAAAGCCTGGAAGGTGGACTACGCGAGCTTTCGACCCTTCGAAGAACAGGGCCGCGATCTGCCCCTAAGCCGCCGTAATGACCTTATGCATGTGGATGCTTTCCCCACACGCCCTACCCACGGGGGACGTATCCTCAGACTCTTTACCAACATTAGCCCCGACCGAGACCGCGTTTGGGTGACTGCTGGCCCCTTCGAACAGCTCGCACAACGCTATGCCAAAGAGGCCGGACTCCAGAAGGTAACTGCCCTGCCGGCAACGCTTCAACGCACCGGAGCCTATATCACACGGATGCTGGGCGTGCGCTCCGATGTCCCCTCCCCCTACGATCAGTTTATGATGGGATTTCACCACTTTCTTAAGGCCAACGAAAGCTTTCAGAAAAATGAACGACTCTTTACCTTTCACTTCCCACCAGGCGCTAGCTGGATATGCTTCACCGACCAGATCGCCCATGCCGTGACCTCCGGACAGTATGCCCTCGAACAGACCTGCATCGTGCCTCGCAGCGCCATGCAGTTCCCCGAACTGGCACCGGTGGCCGTGCTAGAGCGACTTGCTGGTAAACCGCTCGCGCCGTCCGCATAAAACCGTCCGCTGGTTTGCAGAGACGCCCGCCTAGTGACTCAGGTTAGGGCGGAAAGAACCTCCGCTGCGTGGCCTTCGGGCTTGACTTTCTGAAAAATCTTTGTTAGGCGCCCGTCTGGGCCAATAACAAAGGTCTTACGTTCCACGCCCATATAGGTGCGGCCATAGCGCTTTTTCTCCACCCACACCCCGTAAAGCTCGGCTACCTTATGTTCGGTGTCCGCAAGCAGGCGCATGGGCAGCTGGTACTTTTCGGCGAATTTGGCCTGCGCCTTGGGCGCGTCGGGGCTAATGCCTAAAAGCTCAATGCCACGCTCGCGAAATCGCTGAGCCATATCGCGAAACCCGCAGGCCTCTGCCGTACAGCCCGGCGTGTCGGCACGCGGATAGAAAAACAGGACTACCGTTCTTCCGCGTAAATCCGAAAGCGTTACGGGATGACCCTCCTGGTCGGGTAGGGTGAAATCGGGGGCGAGATCGCCTTCCTTCAGCATAAAACCTCCTCTTTCTCTAAAAACACATCCGCGATACGACGAGAGCAACATGCCGCGCCCCCAACAGGGTGGCGCAAGGGATGGCTCAAACGTCATCCTACACATAGGCAGCAGCGAAGCGCACTACGAAGAATCGCCCGACTCCGACAGATACAGGTTCTCCCCTCGGTGAAGTCGTAAGGCCACCTGGTAGGTCTGTAGATTGGCGCGGGAAGTGGGCGAGTGCGCGGCGAGATAACGGGCTATCGCCATCAGCAAAATGCGTCCTTCGGGGGTATTGCCGTGGTTGCGGTACTGGCGAAATCCGGCCTCAACCATCTGATAGGTGTGGAACTCGGCATCCTCTCGTAAAAGAGCTTGCCCTAGGGTCGCTAATAGCTTCGACTCCGAGCCACCCTGTACTAGCCAGGTAAGCACCTGCTGCGCCACCGCCTCCACCTGGTTCTGGCTGTTGAGCTTATCGAGCAGAGTGGTGAGAGGCTCTTGAATGGCATCGAGAGGACGCGGTAGCGGCGCCGGTGGGGTGTTAAGAAATCGAGCTAGGTAGACGCTGAGAGCGCCGTCGAAAACGGCGCGTAGAAGCTCCAGGGAGGGCGCACGACGCATGGCCTGATGTACGGCGTTAGCGTAGGTAAAGGTGTGCAAAACCGTTATCCAGTCGCTGAATTCATTGGAGGTACGGAAATAAGCTATCCGATAGGCTGCGGCCAACGCAACGGCGCCAGCAAGCTGTTCAAAGCGAGCTCCCTGAAGAAGAGCGGCCTGTAGGTTTTCCACAATGGCAAACGGATCCTCCCCAAGCAGAGTCTCAAGAAAGGCGGGAGTGCACTGCCATTTGGCAGATGAAGCCTTTTGAAGGATCCCCGGTAGTTCCGCGAATGCGGAGGTGAGTAGGTTGGCGAGGTCTATGGGGTGCCGCCAACTCGCTGACTCCTCGCTGCGATGCGCATTCGCCAAAACGGGCACGACGCTCAGTAGAATTTGAGGGGTAAGGTGTGGAGAGACCTGCTCTAAAAGCTCAAAAGCCTTGTTGGTGAAGTCTAGTGCGTGACCTCCACTGAGATAGAGGTGGTCTGTAGCGGCGGCGAAAACCATGTCGGCAATCTGTGAAAGCGAGTGGCCCGCTACGATGGCGGTGTGAAGAACCCGCATGGCACCGACGGTGTCGCGCACCTCGATGAACTCCCGAAACCAGGCCTTAAGCCGTTCCAATGCAACCTGGGCCTGCGGCAAAGGGTCGGGGAGAAAGAGAGGAGGCTGGTTCGCTACCGTAGAGGCCACGTGGCTAAGACCATGGTAGAGCGCCAAGGGACGATCGGCCGCCTCCAACGCCGGCAGAATATTGGCCATGGCGGTAAAAATAGTGAGCCCTGCGTTCCAGCCCTCGCGAGCATGGCGTGTACCCAGTTCCGCACCTACCTCGATCGCCTCCCGATGCCCTTGGGCCCCAAAACCCTCTAACCCAAGCACCGCTTTGGCAATAACCAAACGTAGGTTGTGCTTTAAACCGTGCTCCAGACGCTTGCGATGCTTGCTGAGGTCGGCTTCGTGGGCGGGCCGGATGTCCACCCAGACTTTGCCGTCGGCTAGGCGCGTGGGATAAACGGTTACGTCGTCCGCCCAAAGGTCGAAAGTGCCTCCGGTGGCAAGGTCGAACCGGGCATGGTGCCAGTGACAGGTAAGAATGCCGCAACGAAGGCTGCCTTGATGAAGAGGAAAGCCCATGTGCGGACAACGGTTATCCACCGCGTAAACCTGGTTATCCTGCCAAAAGAGAGCTACCGTGCGCCCCTGAACTTCGGCGGTAAGGCAGCCTTGTGCCTTCAGCTGCTCGAGATCGGCTACAGGCACGAACGTTTCAGACAACGCTTGTGTCATGGTCTTGTTCTCCTGTGTAAGTACACCCGCTTGTACAGGTCTCTTGAATGACGATGCGACAAAGCCCCGGTAATCGGGGCTTCAACCGCTGCCAAATCCATCGGGCGAGGTTCTCGCTGGTGGGGTTCTCTAGACCCTCGATTTCGTTAAGGTAACGATGATCGAGCATGTCATATAGAGGACGAAAGGCCTCGCCGATGTCGGCAAAATCCATAACCCATCCCAACTGGGGGTCTGGAGAGCCGCTGACATAGATGGTGATACGAAAAGAGTGTCCGTGCAGACGCGCGCATTTATGGCCCTCTGGCACATGAGGAAGGCGATGCGCCGCTTCGATATAAAACTCTTTAAACAGCTCCAATTCGTATCACCTCCTTCCGCAGGATGGCTGCCGATGGCGGCTTATCCTTGGGAGCTTAGAGGTCTATCTCACCGTCCTGAAGGCCTAGCGGCAGCGCTTTCGGTCGCTCGACCGTGGTTTCTGGGAAGTAGTGCCTATTTTGTTCTGACGATTCTAAAATGCCTAGCATAACGTCGAGCACATGAAAGGCGAGGTCGCCAGAGGCACGATGGGGGCGGCCCGAGCGAATAGCAGCGGCCATATCGGCCACTCCGAGCCCTCGTGCGTTATCGGTATATCCGTAGACGAGGGGAACCTCACGCCATTCCGGTTCGTCGTGACGCTTTACCAACACGCGCCCGCCAAAGCCGTTGGGGTCGGGTACCAGCAGAGAGCCTTCGGCGCCGTACACCTCGATATTTGGCATGTGATGCGCCCACACATCGAAGCTGGTAACCAGCGTGCTGATGGCCCCCGTGTGGAAGTCAAGGGTGGAGGCGATGTGGGTCGGCGTGCCGACCACGATTTTGGTGCCGTACTTCTTCTGGCTGGTAATGGTGCGTTCGGGGAACGTAATGCGCGCAGCCCCAGCGACGCGCCGTATGCCACCGATCATGTTGATAAGCGCGGTGAGATAGTAAGGCCCCATATCTAGCAGTGGGCCGCCGCCCTCTTTATCGTAGTAGAACTCTGGGTCGGGGTGCCACGACTCGTGCCCGTGGCACAGCATAAAGGCGGAGGCCGCAACGGGCTCTCCGATGACCCCCTCGTCAATGAGTTTACGGCAGGTCTGATGTCCACCCCCTAAAAAGGTGTCCGGGGCACAGCCAATACGTAGTCCCTTCTGTCGGGCAAGAGATATCATGTGGCGGCCCTGCTCTCGCGAGACGGCTAAAGGCTTTTCGCAGTACACGTGTTTGCCCGCCTCCAACGCCGCTAAAGCCACCTCAGCGTGCGCTTTGGGAATAGTGAGATTAACAACGATCTCCACCTCCGGGTCGGCCAAGAGTTGGTCTACCGAGAGCACCTTGGGTACGCCGTATTTTTCCGCCTGTGCTTTCGCACGCTCCATGAGCATGTCGGCGCAGGCAACGATTTCAAGGTTCTGAAAACGTTTTCCCGCCCCAAAATAGATGCCGCTAACGTTGCCGCAACCGATGATGCCGATGCGGGTGGGCGTTGTGTCTGTCGTCACGTTCACTACGAAGTCCATCCTTCCTCAACAAGTTATCTCTATTTAGGATACCCTCTATACAAGGTGCGGTAGAACGCGATCGCTTATGCCGTCGTTTTGAGCCGGTTTGAAGAAGCCCCCTGAAAAGAGATGGCAGGAGGAAAAACAAGCCATGACGAACCTCTAACATAAAGGAGGCCTCTATGCCGTTGGCAGCTTTTCCGAAATGTTTTCTCCACGCCCTCTGCGTCGCTCGCACGATGACCCCAGAGGAGTGGATCGATCTGGCAGCGACCCATTTGGAGGTTGATGGATTAGAGCTCTATTGGGGTTTTCTGCCCCACGATTCGCCCCAAGCGCTGCAGCCGTTGCGCCGTAAAGCCGAGAGACGAGGACTTCGGATCGCCATGCTGTGCTACTCGCCCGACTTTACGCAGCCGGATCGCGAAGCCTGGAGGGCCGAGGTTGAGAGGGCGAAATGGGCCGTGGAGGTGGCCGCACGGCTTGGGGCGGAGACCTGCCGCGTGCTCAGTGGACAGGCACGCCCCGGCCTAGATGTGCCGATGGGGTTGAGCCTTGCGGCCCAGGCCATCACCGAACTGTTGCCCACGGCCGAGCGTTTTCAGGTGAAGCTGGCCTTAGAGAACCACTATAAAGATGGTTTCTGGCAGTACCCCGAACTGGCCTGGCAACAAGAACGCTTTTTGGAACTGCTCTCGCTTATTCCTCCCTCCCCATGGTTTGGCGTAAACTACGATCCCTCCAACGCCCTTCTGGCCGGAGACGACCCTATCGTCCTCCTAGAGCAGGTAAAACATCGGGTCATCAGCATGCACGCTAGCGATCGCTATCTGGAGGGCGGTTCTCTGGCCGAGCTGCGCCGTATGGCCTATTCGCCTCAACAGGGCTACGCTCCTTTCTTGCGACACGGCGTCGTGGGACAAGGCATGAACGACTACGACAAGATCTTTTCGCTGCTGTCGTCCGTGGGCTTTCAGGGGTGGATCAGCATTGAGGATGGGGAGGATGCCGAGCGGGGCATCGAGCATTTACAACGGTCGGCGCAATTCTTACGCGCGAAGATGGCCGAGTATCATCTTGCTTAAAAGGGATCTTTCGAAACCGAAAAAGGCTGCTTTTAGTCTACAATGTTAGGTAAGCAACACGCTTTGCAGGGAGGAATAAGAGAATGATAGGCGTTCTTATTGTCCTGATTATTTTTGCGGTGCCGTTGTCGGCTATTTGGACGGAGCACCTGCGACAGGTTAGGCAGATGGAGTTGGAGACGCGTGGGCGAATGAACGATGAAGTTCTCGCCGAGATCGCTGCCTTGCGCCAGGAGCTGCAGTCGCTTCGGGATACAACCACACAGTACGATCTGAGTTTCGATACCGCGTTGCAGACTCTGGAGCGCCGTATGCAGACTCTGGAGCGCCGTGTGCAGACTCTTGAGCAGCGCATTGTCAGGCCCCTTCAAGAAACGGAAAGCCCTCAGTATCAGCGGAACGTCTAACGATGCACCTGCTCAGCCCCTGGAGCCTGCTTTGGTTGCCTCTCATCTGGGGTGCCATTATTTTGCTCTACATTTTGAAACTGCGTCGCAAGGATGTGGAGGTCTCCTCACTCTACCTTTGGCAGCAGGTCATTCGGGATGTGCAGGCCAACGCGCCTTTCCAAAAACTTCGTTATAATCCGCTGTTGTTGATGCAGCTTCTCATCGCTCTACTGCTTATTTTGGCGCTCTCCCAACCGGTGCTGCGGTTGCTTACGCGAGGGGGACGTACGCTGGTTTTGGTGGTGGATACCGGCGTGACGATGCGAGCCACCGATGGCTCTCCCACCCGTCTTGACCAAGCGAAAGAGGTGGCCTATCGCCTGATATCCCAGCTGCGCCCGGGAGACAGGATGATCGTTATCGCGGCCGGTAGCTCGCCGCAAGCCCTTACCGGTTTTACCGATAATCGCACCGAGCTGCGGCGTGCCATCGGTACCCTGCAGGCCTCGGAGGCGCCCCCCGATATGCATACAGCCCTGCAACTGGCTTCGGAGCTGGCCCAGACGACGGGGAACGGGGGGCTTATCGAGCTGGTTACCGATGGCTGTTTTTCGCACATGGATACCGCCTCTCTTAGTCTGGGCAACAACATCGGTTTGCGCGCCTACATCGTCGGCAAAAGCGATGACAACGTGGGCATTGTGGCTTTTGACTACCGTAGGTTGGTGGGCTATCAGCATGGGCTCGAGGTGCTGGCCTCTACCCAGAATTTTTCCTCGCATCCCCGCAAGTTTATTGAGGAGCTGTATGCGGGCAAGCAGTTGGTGGATGCCCGCGAGATCTCTTTAGGCCCTGGCGCTACGCATACCGACACCTACGCGATGCAGGAGCCGCCAGGGGCGCTGCCGCTGAAGTTTCATTTGGATGTAAAGGACGACCTTAGCACCGACAATACGGCCTACCTGGTGTTGGCGCCCAAACGCATTTTTAAAGTTTTGCTGACAGGGGCGGAGAACATCTTTTTAGAGAACGCTTTGGAGGTAGACCCCGATCTTCAGGTAGATGTGTCGCCGAACTATCCGGGCGATGCCGTGGCGCAAAAATACGATGTGGTCATTTTCTATAACGCGGCGCCAAAAACGCTTCCGCCAGGGCACTACCTTTTTATCCACTGCTCTGGCGACCGCAGCCCAGCACAGCTGACGGGGGCAACAGCCAGCGTGGAGACGGTGGACTGGCAGCATACCGACCCCGTGATGCGCTATGTGGATTTAACCAACCAGCGTTTTGATGACGTGCTTTTGTCTACCCCCAAACCGTGGGCGCGCGAGGTGGTAACGGGCGATTCAGGGCCGTTGATCGTGGAGGGGGAGGATGGCCCAACGCGATCGCTCTTCTTTGCCTTTGACCCCGATCAGTCTCGGCTTCCGTTATCGGTTGCTTTTCCCATTTTGATCTCTGAGAGCGTCCGTTGGCTGGCGACGGGGGAGGCGACGGAAGGTTTGCCCTCGCGCGCTGGGCAGCCGGTGACGTTGGCGGCAGCGCCTGGGGCTACATCTGTGTTGGTGCGTCTGCCAGATGGCTCTGCAAGGCGGGTGGGTTTAGGGCCGGACGGGCGGGCTCTGTTTAACGACACCGACCAGTGCGGGTTTTATTCGGTAACAAGTGGTTATCCGGTAGGCATAGGGGGGCGCACCGCGAACGATAGGGGGCTTTTTGCCATTAGCTTGAACAACCCCGAAGCCTCCAACATTGCGCCGGTTAAGAAGTTGCCGTTTGAGGCGCCCAATCCACAAGCAGAGCGTGGGAAACCGGTTGTCGTCCTACACCCCTTTTTGCCATGGCTTGTTCTACTGGCTCTCATCGCGTTGGGGTTCGAGTGGTACCTGTTCCATCGCCGTCCGTTTTTTGTGCGGGGGTAGTTGCAGGCTAACCACCCATTCGGTCACCTATGCGGCAGGTTACACCTTGGGACGGTTTTCGGCCTTGCGGGTAAGGAAACGTATGGGGGTACCCTCCAACGGATAGACCGCGCGCAGTTGGTTCTCCAGATAGTTGCGATAGGAGAAGTGAAACATCTCCGGTTCGTTGCAGAACAACACAATGGTGGGGGGCCGTACGCCCACCATGGTGGCGTAGTAGACTTTGAAGGCGCGCCCTTTGTCGAGCAGCGGATGCTTCGATATGGCCTCATGAATCAGCCGGTTTAGTTCACCGGTCGCAATGCGATGGGCATGGTTTTGCGCGGCCTCGATGGCGGTTTCAATGGCACTGGTCACTCCAAATCTCTCTTTCGCCGATACAAACGCGAGGGGAGCGTAGTCCAGGAAAGAGCACTCGCGACGGAACTGTTCGGTAAACTTCAAAATACGGCTGCGTGAGGCCGCCGAGAGTTTCCCTTTTGAGTTTAGAATTTGGGGGTCAACAAGGTCCCATTTGTTGACGACGATCACGCACGCGCGGCCAGCCTCTTGGGCGAGCTGTGCCACGCGTTTGTCGCCATCCGTAATACCGGCCTCGGCATCTACCACCACCAAGGCCACGTCGCTGCGCTCCATGGCGGTTCGGGCGCGAAGCACCATGTAGTACTCCACGGTGCCCTGCACCTTGCCGCTGCGACGAATGCCGGCGGTATCTATGAGAGTAAGCGGTTGCTCGCTCCAGGTGAAATGCGTGTCGAGCGCGTCGCGTGTGGTGCCAGGCATAGGGCTTACAATGGCCCTCTCTTCGCCGAGGATGGCATTAAGTAGAGACGACTTGCCCACGTTAGGTCGGCCGACGATGGCCAGACGAATGGACTCCTCCTCTTCCTTGAGATCGCTGGGCACAAGTGCCTTCTCTTGCTGTAAAAGCGCGATGACTCGATCGAGCAGATCGGCCACCCCGTGACCGTGAATGGCGGAGACGGGGTAGATCTCGGCAAAGCCTAGGGCGTAGAATTCGGCGGCATGTTGTTCCAGTCGCGTATTATCGGTTTTGTTGACGACGAGAAGAACGGGGCGGAGGGAGGCCCGTAGAGTGTCGGCGATCTCTTGGTCGGTAGGCGTAAGGCCGCTGGCGGCATCCACGACAAAGAGGATGAGAGCCGCCTCCTCCATAGCGATCTGAGCTTGCGCGCGGACCTGAACGGTAAGAGGGTCTTGGTCGCTGAAAAGGATTCCCCCGGTATCTATCACAGTAAAGTGATGCCCACGCCACTGGGCCGGTTGGTAAAGCCGATCGCGGGTAATACCCGGCGTATCTTCCACGATGGCAACACGACGCCCCACGAGCCGATTAAAGAGGGCCGATTTGCCTACATTGGGACGACCCACAATAGCAACAAGAGGACGGTTTGGCTTTATCTGGTTCATAGCTCATTTGACGCGATAAAGGTTAAAACATCAATGCGATAGGGCAGCCAAGGTGGAAAGTCATACGATAAATAAAACCGTTCCAACCGACGAAGAGGCAACTCTACCTGCGAATCTACCTGTTTATAGGGACTTCTGTCAAGGAGGGAGTTTATGGAAACAGTTCGCATTGCCAAACGTCTTTAAAAGAAAGAGGGTTTTGCCGTTTTAAGCAAGAACTTTTCTATATCTTGAGAATAGAGCCGGATATCCGGCCGTATACTTTCCTGTTGAGGCACTGTTTTCATCTGCTGGAAGGAGACAAGGCATTATGGCTCGATGGAGCGAACGAGGAAGCCAGAACGGGCGAAAACTGGGCTCGTTCCAACCTTCTGAAATGATCGCCGCTGTGGCCGCTCTCGCGCTTTTGGCAGGGCTTGTGGGAGCCGGCGCCTATATGTTTTCTCATGCGCGTTCGGGTAAGAGGGTAGACCTCCTGGTGGGGGCCGATGTCACAGGCAGTGTTCACATGCAGTCGCGCAAACAGATGTTCGGCGTACTGGATGAAACGGTGGCGGAGGTGCTACCGCAAGGATCGCATGTGGAGATATGGTCGTTTGATGTGAATGCGCATAAGTTTGCCGACCTCGTGCCAGTGCGTCCAGAAGACCTATGGCCGACAGAGGATGAGGTGATGGCGCTGCACCCCACGAGCTGGGGCACCTTTCCTGCAGTGGCATTTAAAGAGATGGTGCGCGAGGTTAGTGCCGATCAGTCGCAAGGCGAGCCGGCCGCTATTTTAATGCTGACCGATGGAGAGGATGAAAACCCGCGCACGACCGTTGAGGAGGCCAAAAAGCTTGCGCAGATCAGCTCTTTAAAAGCGGTGTGGTTTTGTGGGGTGACATCGCGAAACGGCTTCCGCTCGGAACTTGAAAGAAGGTTGATGCCGATTTTTGGCAACAGGTTAATTGTAACCGGGCGCCAGGATGCAGCGGAGGGGCTGCAACGCTTGCGCCTACTGCTGGAGTCCCCCAATAAGGCGAAATAGCGAGGGAAACAATGGACGATCCGGATGTGGTTGCGGGATTAGAAAAAGAGGGACGCGCCGTTGTGAATGGGCGCGTTGAGGAACCTTCCTCAGCTTCCATGGAGGTGAAAGGGGCCTCGGAGGCAACAAAGCAGGCTCTCTTTTGGCCGAGTGGGTTTGCGAGTGACATGGTTTGGCACGTGCCGCCTATCGGTTTGTCTCCGGAGGAGAGAGCGCGCCAAGAGGCCTTGCTGAACCAGCTAGAGGGACATTGTCGCGATTTTCCCAGAAGATTTTGGCTGCTGCGTTGGAACTACTGGACGCGTGCGGTGGCGGCCACGGAGGAGCAGCGTGCGGTAGAACATGAGGTTCAGGAGCTGCTGGAGCAGCTGAAAGCTGAAAACGCTAAAGAACAGGCGCGGCTGGCGAAGCAGATCGAGTTGTTGCGTGAGCGCGAAGCGGAGCTGAGAATAGAGCTTTTGCAGGAGCGACGCCGTTTTGCCGAGAGCGTGGGGCGCGCCGGCCTACGTTTGCCGGACGGGCTGCTAAAGCAGGAAATGGCCTCGCAGGGGGGAGAACAGCGTCCTAGTGCTGCGGTTGAGCCGCGCAAGGTGATCGAGGCGCTTGAAGAGATACCCGACCTAGACGAGATTGCCGGAGAGCACGGTGTGCGGCCGGAAGAGCAAAAGGGCTTTTTTGCGCTGCTCCTCAATATGTTTATGCAGATATTGGCCCCGTTGGTGGCAGGCCTTCTGCTGGCCCTCTGTTTGGGAACGTTGGTGGGGTTGCTTGACTTGGATACGCTGCTTAGGGCCGACGGGCTGCCACGGCTGGGAGTGGCTGCGGCGCTGGGCTTTGTTATCGTGTACCTTATGGGAGAGATATACCATGCGGTCGTGGGCATGCTGAGCCGAAGCTTGGAGGCCTACGATTCTGCGGTGCGGGTGCCGCGCCTACATAAGCAGACCACCATAGCTGTTCTCTGCTTGGTGGGGGCGCTGGTGTTGGGGCTGGCCGAAGTCACGGCGGAAGGCATGGGGCTGCGTATGTTGCACCACCAGCAGATACTGCGCGAAGAGCGTGTGCAGGATAGGCGCTCTGATCAAGACCACGAGATGCCCTTGCCCATCTACATGTTGATAGGGCTGCTGATTAGCGGCCCTTATCTTCTGTATAAGAGCACAAAGGGCTGGTCGGAGGTCGAAGAACAGATGCGACGGGCATGGTTGAGGCACCAACAAAGGGCCGTGATGGAGGCGCGTTCCAAAGATCCGGTCGTTCAGGAGCTTCTGCAACATGCCTATGCTTTGGAAGGCATGGAGAAGACGCTGCAGGAGCTACGGACGGAGTTGGCCGATATGGAACAGCAGCGGTTGAATTTGAGCACCCCCACATTGCCAAGTGTGATAAGTGAGCGACGGCAGGCTGCGCGCGCTGCCGCCGTGGGCGAGGCGACTAGATTGCAGCAGATGCTCGAAAACCTTGTAGGGGCGATGGAACCGCTACCGGAGCAGCCGGAGATCGCGAAGCCAGCCCCAGCCTCGCGAAACGGTTTTTTGGCGGGACGGTGGTAGATGTGGCGATTTCGGGTGCTTTTTGCTCTGATAGGCGGTGCGGCCTGTTTGTTGACCGCTCTACTGCTTGAAATGGTTCTGCAGACCCGGCCGGTAGCCAACCTCCTTGCTAGCAGCATGTGGCCTCTGCTGATCTATCGCAGCGATATTTCGCGCCGTGTTGAGCAGGCCGGAGGACAGAGCGGTGAGGTACAGATCTCGCTGTCGTGGAACAACCGTAACGATCTCGATCTCTGGTGTGTAGACCCTTCCGGTGTGAGAATCTGGTTTATGCATCGGCGTTCACCAACAGGTGGGCAGCTCGATGTAGATGCCAACGCGAGCGTTGAACATCTGACCTCTACCCCAGTTGAAAACATCTTTTGGCCCTACGGAGAGGCTCCGTTAGGAACCTACCGAGTCTTCGTCCACTACTATGCGAATCATGGTGACCCCGACCCAACCGCTTTTCGCTGTCGGGTGATGGTGCGGGGGCACATAAAGCAGTATCAAGGGAGCCTTTGGCCTCACCAAACAGTGGAGGTAACCGATTTTACCGTGAGGCCTGCCACCACAACCCCATTGACGGCACTTTCCAATTTTCTGCTGGAGGAGTTCGTTATCGTTGGGCTGTGGGTTGGGTTGATTGTAGGTCTAATGGCGTTGGCGTTTCTTGGCGGTTTGTGGTGGGTCTATCGGCGACAGGGCGTGCCGTTTCTTTTTACCCGCCTGCAGTTGCTATTAAGGGCTGGACGTATGGCAGGGTGGGGCTTTCTGGCCGGCGGCTGTGGGCAGCTGGTTTTTCATCTGCTGTTGTGGGGCGGTGTGCGCGCGGGGATGGGAATGCCGCCGCTTTGGGAAAACTTCGGTCGTTATGCTGGATGGTTGGTGGTAGGGCTGTTGGTTGGGGTGAAGTGCTCCCGATGGATTCCGCACTGGCCACTGCGAGCCACCCGTAATGCAGGTGGGCTGGCGGGGTTGCTGGCGGCATGGTGTCTGAATGATGCTCTGAGAGTGGGGAGCGATGCGATGGGGCGCTTGCTGGCAGCGACGCTTGTTGGAGCGCTGATCGGTCTGATGGTTCTCCTCGTTTTTGCGGAGGAGGCGCTGCCGGAGGAACCTGTGCAGGAGGTTGCGTTGCCTGTTTTGGAGCCGATGCGCCTGCGCCCTCAATGGGCCCACGGTGTTGGGGTGGTGCGTACGGTTCCTCCTAAGATGAAAGCGCCTCGCTAAGCGGCTTTTGGGTCGTGAACCACGGCGTAGCTTCCGATAGCTTTGTGCAGCTGTTCGGTGTGATGCAGAAGCCGATCAAGCACGTCGCGCACGGCGATCAGCCCGTTTGGTCGAGGGGCAACTGTGCTAAAAATCCAGCGCAACAGCTCGTAATCCTCTTCTGTTTGGACGCGTAAGCGGATTCCTGGCATTCGCAAACTGAGTGGGGCCGGTAGAATAGCACAGTCGAACAACTCTCGATGACGCCATAAAAAAGAGGTTACCTCCTCTCGATCCTCTCGGCTTTTGCAAAAGCTGTCGAGATGGATAAGAGTGCGAAGGGGCATCACCTCGCAGGCGGTCCCTTCTGGCAATCGCCCCACGGTGACGATATCCATATCGGTGTCAAGTTGATAACGGGTGGCGGCCCAGAGCATTTTGGGCTCGAGAAGCGGGTCACAGGCAAAAGCCCGCACGATAACGTCGGCATGAAAGGTCGTGGCGGCCTGCAGCAGGCGCGATAGCACATCCTCTTCGGAACCCTCGTAGGCAAAACAGGGAATGTTTTGCTTGCGACACAGCTGGAGTAGGGGCCGATTCTCAGGATGAGAGGGAATGGCAACGACGATCTCAGAAACGATCTCTGCAGCGCGAATACGGTGTAGGGTCTGCTCGATAATGGTTGAGTTACCTAAGGACAATAGCGGTTTGCCGGGTAGTCGGCAGCTTCCCATGCGCGCCTGCACGATGGCGAGCACGCGTGGATGGGGGTTTGTTTCTTCCATGAAACTTCCTCTCTAAGAGATGAGATGCCGAATGTCTTGTACAGACTTATTGAACCGTGGCCTGTACAAATTATCGGCTTGAGAGAGGAAAAAGGTCAGTTATAACGCCTGCGAAGATGGGAGGGAAGAATGCGGCACTGCTCTCGATACTTTACCACGGTTCGCCGTGCCACATCAAAGCCCATAGCGCAGAGCTTTACCGTTAGCTCGTTATCGGTGAAGGGTGCTTTGGGGTCTTCCTCTGCAATGATCTGCTGCAGGGCGGTTTTAACGACAAGGGAGTAGTCGAAGAAGATGTCGAACGGATGTATTTCGAGATTAGGAAGGCGCACGTACTTATTGAAAGTAGCTCGACTAACTACAGACGGATGCACGCCCAGTTTTTCGGCCAGTGTGTTGCGGGTGAGAGGTCGAAGAAACTGCACTTGCCCGGTCTCAATGAAGGCCGTTTGGTAGAGGATGAGCTCGCGCGTGATGGCGCGCAAGATTTTGTGGCAGTTACGCAGGCATTCTATAAAGAGGCTGGCCCTGCGAACATACTCACGCACGTGGTTTATCTCTTCCGCTTCGACTCGAACGCCTTGATACTTCTCAAAGGCCTCTTGCCACATGGGACTAATGCGTAGGTGCTCTGGGGCGTAGCCGGCGATCTCGATTTGGAAACCGGTTTCTGTACGGTGGATGATGACGTCGGGCCGGATAACAGCCTCTCCAAAGGGACGGCTCCAGAGCGTGCCGAAGCGGGCAGCGGGGTAAGGAGTAAGGCGATTGGTGATGAAATCCACAGCGGCTTGCACGGTTTTGCGTGGGAGAAGGAGGCGTCGGCAAATTCGGTGATGACGGTGGGACACGAAGTCGTCAAAGCACTCTTTGAGGATACGATAGGCCGTTTGCGCGGTCTCCCATGCCGTCGTGCTCGGAGGGGTGTCGGGTAAAAGATGTTGAATTTGAAGGATTAAGCACTCTTGCAGACTTCGTGCGGCAATGCCAGGTGGATCTAGCGTTTGTAGTTTGGCTAAAACCTTTTCAACTGTCTCTAGAGGAACTTTTAGGTCATGGGCAATGCTCTGGATGGGCTCGGTTAGCAGGCCATTGTCGTCTAAGTTGCCGATGAGGTAGTCGGCCACCCTCTGTTCCTTAGGAGAGAGCGGAAGCAGGTGAAGTTGATTGGTAAGATGGTCGCGTAACTCGATAGGCGTCTGATGGCTGGCGAGAGAGTTCTCGGAGTCTTGCAGAGATAAGAAGGGGTCCGCGCGTTCTTTTAGATCGGTACGAGCTGCCTCCCCATCTGCGGTATAGGGTCTATCCCCCCCGTCGCCGGCCGATTCGAGATATTCTGTAAGTTCGAGGGCAGGGTTTTCCAGAAGCTCGTTCTCAATGCTCTGTAGCCTTTCTTGCACATTGAGCTGCAGGAGCCTTTGTGTGAGAAAGACTTTTGGATCGAGCCTTTGGGTTTGAACCTGCTTCTGTTCGTTCTGCAAAAACGCCATAACGAGCCTCTCTTCTCCTTTTGGGCAGCTCGGACAGGCAATCGAAAATGCGATGAATTATCGGATAAAAGTAAGCATGGCATCAGCTCGCGAATGTTTCAGTTGTGCTGGTGAAACACCTATGATTATAGCGCTATGTGAGCCAAAAGTAAAGCGATTTCTTTTGGCCCATAGAAAAACCCCGCTCTCCTCACCCAAGTACGGTTCGCTTGGAGAGCGGGCACTGCTATCGGGCTGTTAGCGGAATGATGGGCAAGGCGTTGGGCACAAAGGCGCGATTCTCTCGTTTGGCCTTTCCGCTTTCAAGGTAAGACCTATCGCAAGCCCCGCAGAAGGTGCAGGGCGCCGTATGGCAGTCGGCTGTTAGCTGCGCAGACCGTGCGCGTTTGTCCTCTGCACGCAGATAAGACTTGGAGACCCCACAGTCAATATGGTCCCATGGTAGGGTTTCCTCGTAGTCTTTATGCCGGTTCGCGTAAAAACGCAGGTCAATGCCAGCATCCGCAAAGGCCTGCTTCCATCGCTCATAGTCCAGATACTCGTCCCAAGCGTCAAACACCTGGCCGCGCCGCCAGGCTAGCTCGATGGCATCGGCGATACGTCGGTCACCTAAGGAAAGCACGGCCTCAAGCTGAGCGCTCGCCGCCTCGTTGGGGCGATAGGAGATGGCTCGGTCTTTTAGGGAGCGCTTAAGTAGTCGCTGTTTCCTATCAATCTCCTCAAGCGAATCTTGCCCGTGCCACTGGAAGGGGGTAAAGGGTTTGGGCACAAAAGCCGACACACCGATGGTAATGGTCGGGTTCTTCACGCCGTTCTTACGGGCGATCTCGGCACATTTATGGGCAAGCTCTCCAATGGCTAAAACGTCCTCATCGGTTTCGGTAGGCAGCGAGATCATGAAATAAAGCTTAATGCGCTGCCAGCCGTTTTGGAAGGCCGTCTCGCAAGCAGCAAAAAGATCTTTTTCGGTAACGCCTTTGTTGACAACGTCGCGCATCCGTTGGGAGCCAGCTTCGGGGGCAAAAGTCAACCCGGTTTTACGAACCTTGTTGATCTCCTGTACCAGCTTTACGCAATCGCGGTCGGCGCGCAGAGAAGGCAGCGACACGCCCACGCGACTGCCGGCATATTTGTCTATAAGCGCCTGAACAACCTCCTCCACGCGACTGTAGTCAGCGGTGGAGAGAGAGACAAGGGAGATGTCCTCGTGACCAGTGTTCTTTACCAACTCCTCGGCAAGTTGCATCAGCTTTTCCGGGCTCTTTTCGCGCACCGGCCGAGTGATCATGCCGGCTTGGCAGAATCGGCAACCTCGAGTGCAGCCGCGCATGACCTCCAAAGAGATGCGGTCGTGCACAACTTCGATATAGGGGATGATGGGTTTAGTGGGGTACTCAAGAGCGTCTACATCCTTCACCCATACGCGCTCAACTTTTGCGGGCACCTCCGGGTGAAGGCGTCGGGTCGCTAACAGGTGCGGCATGGTATCACCAAGGCGTTCCGCCTCTTCTGGCGAGATGCCTCTGCTTTCAAGTCGCGCCAGCCTAGCCTCGTCGCTTTCGTATTCGGGTTCATAGAAGCGAGGCACGTAGCAGCCTGGAATCTGGGCAAGCTGCAGCAGCAGCTCCTCACGTGAAAGGTGGCGATAGCGTTTAAAACATGTTATAAGTGGGTGAAGCACCTCTTCGGCCTCTCCGATAACGAAGAGGTCTATAAAGGGCGCCATCGGCTCTGGGTTAAACGCGCAGTGGCCCCCGGCAATGATGATGGGGTAGGGTTTTCCGTTGGGTTGGAGCCTATCTCTGTCGCGAGAGCGCACCGGAATGCCACCGAGATCCAGCATGTTGAGCACGTTGGTGTAAGAGAGTTCGTAGGAGAGGGCAAACCCGATGAAATCGTAGTCCGAGAGGGGCGTGTGGGTCTCCAACGTGTAAAGGGGAAGCGCGGCCGCACGCATTTCGCGCTCCATGTCGGGCCAAGGGGCGTAGACGCGCTCGCAAACGCAATCTTCCCGTTTATTGAGAAGGTGGTAAATAATGCTGCAAGCGAGATTGCTCATGCCAATTTCGTAGGCATCGGGAAAAGCAATGGCAAATTTCACATCCACGGTCCGATGATCTTTCACAACGCTGTTCAGTTCCCCGCCCGTGTAGCGACCGGGTTTGCTAACACGCGGTAAAATATCCTCTAACACAGCATCTATCTGCTCGCGAGTCCACATCGTCAAAATCCCTCCTGTGCTCCAACCTTTCTACAGGATGGTTTTAGTATACTGAGTGGCAACGAAATTGTCAAAAAAGAGGCGTCAACATAGTGGGTTACTCAGATAGGTATCTTCCACATTACCGGCAGCTTTTTGCGCATTCGGGCTCAAGGAGATGGGAATGGCATCCGTGAAGAGAGAAGAGGCTATCTTTGCCGATTTACCTCTTAATCAAATTCTCTTCGGTGACTGTCTAGATATTTTGCCGAAACTTCCCTCTCATTCCATAGACCTTATCTTCGCCGATCCACCTTATAATCTTCAACTACAGAAGGAGCTTTGGCGTCCCAATCAGACGCCTGTTGTAGGTGTTGACGACGAGTGGGACAGGTTTGCCAACTTTGAGGATTACGATGACTTCACGACGCGATGGTTAAGTGAGTGTCGGAGGGTGCTTAAAACAACAGGCACGCTTTGGGTGATCGGGTCTTATCACAACATCTATCGCGTTGGAAAGATTATGATGGATTTAGGGTTTTGGATTTTGAACGATGTCATTTGGCATAAAACGAACCCGATGCCCAACTTTCGAGGGGCTCGATTTCAGAATGCGACCGAGATACTGCTCTGGGCTAAGAGGTCACGGGAAGCGCGCGGTTATACTTTTCAGTACCAGGCCATGAAGAATCTCAATGAAGGCAAGCAGATGCAAAATGTATGGCATCTGCCTTTGTGTACTGGTGCCGAGCGTATGAAGATTGATGGGAAGAAGGCGCACTCCACCCAAAAACCAGAGGCGTTGCTCTATCGAGTGATTTTGGCGTCGAGCAAGCCGGGAGATGTGGTGTTGGACCCGTTTTTGGGCACCGGTACAAGCGCAGTAGTTGCAAAGCGGTTGGGACGCCACTTTATCGGCATCGAGCGGGACCCCAGGTACATAGGGTTGGCACAAGAACGTTTGAAGAATACGCCCTTTTGTGGCGTGGACGAACGAGAGCTTCTGATAACGCCTTCGAAACGCGCGGCGCCGCGCGTGGCCTTTGGCCAGCTTGTGGAGGCGGGATATCTTAAGGTGGGCACGGTGCTCTATTCACGCGATAGGCGGATCGTAGCCTATGTAAAGGCCGATTCGCTGCTGCGATGGGACAGCAAAGAAGGCTCTATTCACCAGATCGCCGCTCTTGCGGAGGGAAAGCCGGCCTGTAACGGATGGGAATATTGGTACTATGAAGACGAGGATGGGCAGCTGATAAGCATTGATGTGTTGCGGGCGCGCTATAGAGCGGAGAACGGTCTGGAGTAGAACGAGACCCTCCTTGGTGCTTCAAGAGAACCAAGGAGGGCTTCGGTCGGCTATGGGTTAGAAGCGATAGGTGGGCTGCACGTAAAACCAGTTAGCTTCATGCCCCTGTGTTGGATCGAGCGTTTTAATGTAGTGCCCTGGCCAGAAGTGGCTGTAGCCGATGGAGAGGCCGAGATAGGCGCTTACTCGATAGTCGGCGACGATGTCTACTTCCGAACCAATATCACGCCCAGCGGCGCCGGTAGGGCTCCAGAGCGGTTTGCCGTTGCTGCCTTTTACCGGTGCACCGTTCACACCATACCAGTAGTCTCGCCCATCGGCAAGAGAGAGAAAGTGGCCGTCTACGGAAAAGGTAAGGCGTTTTGTGGCGGCAAACCCCATGCCCACGTGCCAGTGTCGCATATTTCGCCAACCCATGTAATCCAAAATACCCGATTTACCGTGGGTGGACGGATAGAGCTGATCGAAAGTTTCGTAATGCGCGGGGTCGGTGGGGTTGCCACCGCTGGCGAAGTCGTGTTCTACGACGAAGTGGAGGGCCGTAGGGCCCGGAAAGGTGTAAGTGGCCACAGCCGCGTAGGCCCATGCACCAATCGCTTTGCCGCCAAAGTGCCCGAACTGGAAGGCCGGTTCGATGGTGATGTGAGTATGGGGAATCAGGTCAATCACTGGTCTGGCGCCAAGAGTAAATACGCTGAGGTTCGACCCTGAAACGCGATCGTTTTTAAGCAGAGTGTAGAAGTCAGAACTGAGCTTGGGCGTAAACTTCTCCACCCGGTAGACTCCGTAGAGCGTTGGCACTGTGGTAACCCCGTTGGCGAAACCGAGTTTGCCAAAGAAGAGGTTGGTGGTCTGGTGTGAGCTTTTAAAAGTAAACCGAGCAGCATCGAACGTGCGCCCATAGTTGTTCCATTCGGGCGAGGCGATGAGGCGACTATCGCCGAAGGCCAGCACCTGACGTCCTAATCTCCACTGATAGCGGCCTTTGCCTCCTTGCGCGTAGCCTTGAAAGATATCGTAGTCGTTGACAACAGCGATATGGCCGCTTGCTGTGATATTGCCCCAACTATATTGTGGCTGAAGGAAGAGGGTAAGGCCAGATGGGTCGCTCCACCCAAAACCGAGGCGAAGGCGGCTGATCCACTCTTGGTTGTAGGCAGTGTTACCGGTGCTGACGATAGAGCTATTGCTTTCATCGTTACGAACGCGCCATTCAGGGCTAAAGAAGAATCCATGCCCATTTGACGACAAAAGAGTTTGCGGGAAAGCATTTACAGTAAAAAACTGAATGATGAATATGTTGCATAAAAGTACTAACCTCTTCAAACATGGGAAACGCATAGATTCTCTCCTACAGTGAGTTTAATTTGGGAATAGATTTCAGAAGACCTGCTGCTTCTGCGAGCGCAAAGGGCGATAGAAGCGCTGAAGTCGCATGGGAGCGCCCTTGGCAGCTTCATTGTAACACAGTTGTGACAAGGTGTCAACCACTTATAGACAATTTTTTGCGCATAGACAAATTGCTTCCTTATTGTGTGAGACTTATGTGGAGAAAGCACACCATGTGTAGACCGGAACTATCTCCATATAAGGTAGGCAATATCTCTTTTTCCATAAAGCGATACTTACTTACAGCAGAAGAGGGAAGTTGGGGGGTAAAATGATGTCTAGTTTCTGCCCTCTCTTCGTATTTCAAAGAGAAGGTTCGGCTGCTTAACTCTCGTCCACCCCCAGGACCTTGCGGCGCAACGGCGGGCCGACACACCTTGAGGAGATTTTCGGTCCCATGTCGCTTTTCAGCTCCTATTTAATCGAAGATTGTTTTGATGAGATGTTCGAGCCGAATGGAAGTCCGCGCGCTCACTATCGGCCGCTCTTTTTACGCCTAGCTCAGATGCCGTTAGAGGAGTATCGCCGTAGATGCCGTCTGGCCGAACGCAGCTTTATGGAACAAGGGATTACTTTTGCTGTCTACGGGGATGAATCGGGAGGCGAGCGCCCTTTTCCTATGGATCTCGTGCCGCGTATTATTCCAGCGCATGAGTGGGAGATCCTCGAGAAGGGGCTAACTCAACGCGTTGTGGCGCTTAACCTCTTTCTGCAGGATATCTATCATGAACAGAAAATTCTACACGATCATGTCGTGCCCTGGGAGCTTGTGCTAAGCGCTACCTTCTTCCGAAGGGAGTTTTTGGGAGCCAACCCCCCTGGCGGTATCTACATTCATATCTGCGGAACGGACATTCTACGAGATACCGATGGGCGCTATTTGGTGCTTGAAGACAATCTACGTTGCCCGTCGGGCGTCTCCTATGTTTTACAGAACCGCGTCACGCTCACCAGGGTGTTTCCACAGCTTTTCCAGGACTACAGCGTACGCTCGATAGATCACTATACAACCCAGCTGCTTGAAAACCTGAGGGAGCTTTCCCCAGAGGATCGTAGAGAGAACCCGTGTGTCGTGCTTCTAACTCCAGGCTCTTACAACAGCGCCTACTTTGAGCACGCTTTTCTTGCCCAGCAGCTTGGCATCGTGTTAGTGGAAGGACGAGACCTTTTTGTGGAAGATAACTGTGTGTTTATGAAAACCACGCGTGGCCCGGTGCGGGTGGATGTGATCTACAGGCGGGTGGATGACGACTTCCTCGATCCGCTTGTTTTCCGGCCCGATTCGCTGCTGGGTGTTCCTGGGTTAGTCAACGCCCACAGGGCTGGTAACGTGGCGTTGGCAAACTCGATAGGCACCGGTGTCGCAGATGATAAAGTGATCTATGCTTACGTGCCGCGCATTATTCGCTACTATCTGCAGGAAGACCCGATTCTTCCGAATGTAGAGACCTATGTAGCCTATGAAGAGATACAGAGGAAGCATATCTTAGCGCATCTCGATGCGCTTGTCGTCAAAGCTGCCAACGAGTCGGGCGGCTATGGCATGCTCCTCGGTCCTCAGGCAAGTGCGCAGGAGCGAGAGGAGTTTGCGCGTAAGATCGAGGCAAACCCTCGCAACTACGTTGCCCAGCCTCTCGTCCGTTTTTCATGTATGCCCACCTTTGTAGAAGATCATTTTGAGGGGCGGCATGTGGACTTGCGACCCTATACGCTTTATGGACGCAAAGGGGTTACCGTTATTCCGGGAGGCCTGACACGCGTTGCATTGCAGAAAGGCTCGTTTGTGGTGAACAGCTCGCAAGGCGGGGGCAGTAAGGATACATGGGTGCTAGCCGGCGAGCATCGAGGGGGTAAGATGCCTGTAGGTGAGCTTGCTGAGCCGATCTGTTTAAGCCAACGACAGCGGTCGGGGGCTTTACCGAGACAGAGTGGGGAGGCACAGTGACGATGTTGTGTCGCGAGGCGGATGCCTGCTTTTGGATAGGGCGCTATGTAGAACGTGCGGAAGCCACCGCTCGTATGGTAGATGTGCACTATGCCACAGCGCTGGAGATAGGTTCGCCCGCTCAGGATGAAGCGCTGCGTTGGGAGCCTTTGTTAGCCATTGCTGGAAGCACCGAGGCGTATGCGGCTCGGTATGCGGGGCAAAACGACCGCGACGTGCTGCATTTTTTCGCCTTCGATGTGGAGAACCCAAACTCCATTCTTTCCTGTTGGGAACGAGCACGCCACAATGCGCGCGTGGTACGGGAGCAGCTCTCATCCGAGATGTGGGAAAGCCTTAATGCCGCCTACCTTAGAATGCGGGAGTGGAGCGTGGACAAGATGCTAGCTGATACGCCCCACATCTTCTTCCAGATGGTGAAAGATGCCTCGCACCTGTTCCAGGGCCTTTTGAACCGGACGATGCTCATGGATGAGGCTCGAGACTGGCTTGATGCCGGTCGTTTTTTAGAACGTGCCTCGCAAACACCACGTCTGCTCGATATAAAGTACAAGGAGTTGCTGGGTGATCGCTCTCCGTTGCAGGAGGTGGCCACCGATATCCATCAATGGATCGCCGTTTTGAAGTCCGTAAGCGCTTTTGAAATGTACCGAAAAGTGCATCAGGAGGGCATTCACCCGGAGGGCGTGGTGGATTTTCTGGTGTTCGACATCCGTTTCCCCGCCTCGGTACGTCATGGCATTGCACGTGTGGAAGGCTGTTTGCGGCGCATCGGTGGAAACTCACAAGCCCAGCCGCACAATGAAGCCGAGCTGCGGGTAGGGCGTCTCCTCGCCGATCTCACCTATAGTCGCGCTAAAGAGGTTGTGGCAGCAGGGCTTCATTCCTTTTTACGGGACGTGCAACGACGATGCGCCGAGATAGGCGAGGCGATTTCTGCGCAGTATCTTGCGTATTAGGACGGGAGAGGAGAGCCTATTGAGAGGTGAGATGGGACATCCAGAGGAAAGCGGGCTTTGCAGAGAGATATCCGTGTGAGCAAAGCCTTTTAGAACACGATGCAACTTTGTGTACGACATATTACCTGTTATGCCTATCCGGCAGCGGTAAGAGATAGTTATAACGAGCTTCGGTTAATGCCTGTAAGCGACAACAATCAGACCTGTCGTTCCTTTGAGCTTGACGTGGAGCCTAAAGCGCGCATTTTTAGCTACGAGTTACCAACCGGTACGGTACATCATTTTAACATCCGTGCCCCGCACAATGCACTGACTGTTCGTGCCTATTCAGAGGTTACCACGCATGTTCAAGACCCGTTCATAGGGCTGCAGATGCACGAGGACGACAGCGCGTTCTATGCCCGTGAAGGAGTGCGACAGCGCTTTTACGACTATCTGTCGCCAACTCGGCTAGTTCCTTTAACACCAGAGACCGATCGCATTGCGCAACTCGCCAGGCGACAGGCTGGAGGGCCGGCGACGGCCACCTTTCTGATTGCTCTCATTCGTCTACTCCATCGTGTGTTAGAGTATGCGCCCGGCTCTACACAAATTGATACCCCTATTCAACAGGTGCTGAAACAGAAGCGCGGTGTCTGCCAAGATTTTACGCATCTCATGCTGGCCATATGTCGCCGTCAGCGCATCCCCTCTCGTTATGTTAGTGGCTATATCTATACAGGCCATGGAACGAAGGAGCGTGGGTGGTCGGAAGAGAAACACCTCATCGGCGGGGATGTGATGCACGCTTGGGTAGAGTGTCTTCTGCCCGATGGGGCGTGGCATGGGTTTGACCCAACCAACAATCTGGTGGTGAACGGGCATTACATTAAGGTGCACCACGGCAGAGACTATAGCGATGTCTCGCCGATACGTGGGGTTTATCACGGACCGGCCGATCATCGTATGGAGACGAGCGTTCAGGTGTGGTTGGAGGAGGAAGGTTGAAAAGGATAGAGGCGATTATTCGGCCCAGTCGGCTCGATGCGGTGAAGATCGCTTTGGGCGAGATTGGGGTTACAGGTATGTCGGTGCAGGATGTGCGCGGAAGCGGACGTCAACAGGGGCATCGGGAGAGCTATCGGGGGGCGGAATACGCTATTCCGTTGCCCATTAAGGTGAAGTTAGAGATCGTAGCCCGTGATGAGGAGGTCGAAGCGATCGTAGAGACCATTCTGCGCCACGCTCGCACCGGCGAGCCAGGAGATGGCAAAATTTTCATTCTGCCGGCCGACGATGCGGTGCGTATTCGCACAGAGGAACGGGGCGAAGAGGCCATCTGATTTGCTATGGCCAAGGGAAGGTAGGAGTGGGTGTAAAGCGGTTGAAGATGGCCGGTACGGTGAAGAGAATAGCCATGATGAACTCGCCCAACACAGCTCCCAGAAAGAGAGGGCGCAGGCGTGCGTAGAGCTTCATGCCGCCATACCGGATGATCAGCGATTTTAAAACCCACGCAACAAGACAAGGAAACCAAAACACCATCATCGTCCAACTACCGGAGAGCGCATAGCCTAGAGGATGAAATGGAAACCAAGGCAAGCGGCTACGCAATGCGACTATCAGCACCGTTACCAAAATTCCTATCCCAAAATTGAGTATATCGAAGAACTGAATATTGGGGTTGGTGTGGTTCATGGTAGAGGCCGCATCGGTGAAAGCCCAAACCGGATTGCCCTGATAGACGTAGCTATACATTTGAACAGCGCCGTAGGTGTAGGGCAGGTGGATGCTGTAGTAGCCGGAAACAAGCAGGGCTGTGATGAATGCCAGTAGGAAAACCGGCACAAGAGTTCGACGGCGCACAGATAGACCATCGGCAAGTTTCATCGAGTCGAGGAAGCCGGTAAGAATCAGTCCGCGTTGGTCACGTAGCATCACCGCATCTAGAAAGGCTAAGGAGGTGAGATTCGCCGGACCTAGGTTGCGTAGATCACCTACCATTCGATAGATATCGGTGGGACGAAAGCAGGTTTCGGTCATCAACATGCCTGCCTCGGAGGTACTACGTGCCATGACGAGGGCGATAACGAATATGCCGACTCCGAGCTCGAAGAGAGCAAGCCAGTAGCTCATGCCCAGCAGGTGCAGCCATAACGCGAGCAGCAGTACACTGCCTACGAGGCCGAAGGTAGCAAAGCGATAGGGTAGCAACTCGTTCTCTTCACCCGGCAAACAGACGGGCCGCCTCCATGTCCACAAAGCGCTCCAGATAGCTCGAAGATAGGGACGTGCGGTGTAGATCATGTAGCCCACGAGCGTGAGATAACAGCCTATAAACTGGTAGCCCTGATAGGTTTTACAGCCGTACATGGGCATGGTAGGAAACTGATAGCCGAAGCGGGCTCCGAGAATGTCCTCCAGACGGGTCAGCAGAAAAAAGAACCACAGGGAAAAGAGAAGGTCGGAAGGCAGTAGGTAGAAAAAGCCAATGGCCATAAACGAGATATAGACATGAAAAAAGCCAATGGCGCTATTGTAGGGCGGTTGCGAAAAAAGCAAGCTGTTAAGATCGAAGTCGGTTGTGATGTCGGGCACAGCGGGGGCGTACTGATGTAGCCCTTTAAGGCCAAATACAAAAGCTGGGATGGCGAAGCCCAGCCACATGAGGCGATTCTTAAGGAAGCTTGGTTGAGTACTGCCCCCTATGGTGATGTTCTCTCCACGGATCATCTCTAAGGGAAGTTGCGCAAGAGGAAAGGTGAGACGCTCATTATCGGCCCATTGGCGTCTTAGGAGGGCGGCAAGGCAGAGAAAAGCAGTGAAGAGCAGCCCGACAAATAGCCCCCAAGCTGCAAGAGGAAAAGCCCAGAGTGCCCAAGGGATGTGCTCTCCTGGGCGTAGGCCATCGAAAAAGCGGGCGGCAACAAACTGTTTTGGAGGGCCGTGCGGATCCCAGGGAACCGCCCATTTCGGAATCCATTTAAAAAACATGCTGGCCCACCCGTTTGTGGGAGAAGCAAAGTAGTTTGGCACCACGAGGAGAGGGATGAGCTTCTCCATAATGCCGCGAGAAGAGACCATGGATGCCAACAGCATCATGACGTAGATGGTGTAGAGTTCATGTTGAGCCAAACTGAGGCGCTCCGAAAGCTTGCGGAGGATGGCTTGTATGCCTAAGATCAGGGCCAACATGCCCACTACGACAGGGGGAAGCTGCAGGTAGCCTATCTGAATTTTCCCGACGACGAGTTCGGCGTAGCAAACAAGCACACAAGTAACACCCACGCAGATAAGCCCAATGAGAAGCGCTTTCAAGCTAAGGGCACTTCGCGCGGGTGTCTCTTTAGATTGTGAAAGATTGCTGGGCGAAACCGCCATGCTTTCCTCCAGGAGCGCTAACTTCTGTAATACGAGGGCCTGGGCGACAAACCAGAGCTGTGGGCTTGAGCCGTGCTCATTATGTTTCGTATTAGCTAGCTCTGTCAAGCCGAAGCGAAGTCTTTTGGGCAGCGCTCTAAAAAGCCCTCTTGATCCTACATTTCCGTGCCGATAATGCCGATAATTTGGGAAGACTATAGCTTCTTCACAGTGCCTATGAGAGATAGGTACTTGCCATCAGGGTTTCGGCACCTCATGCGGAAACTCTACCAAGGTAAATTCTACGCAGGAGACGCTCACCTATGCTAGACCAAGCGCATGGACTTCGGGCTTTGGCAAGTCAGAATCGGGATGAGAGAAAGGCAGCTACAAGTCCATCTCTTACCGAGAAGAGCTCCGAGACGTTTGCGCAGGCCGTCGTCACCCCACCCGCGCAGGTGCGCAGAGCGCGCGTTATCGCTGTTACGAGCGGTAAAGGAGGGGTTGGCAAAACGAACTTTTCTTCCAACCTGTCCCTTGCTCTAGCCGAAACCGGCAACCGTGTGATCGTTGTGGATGCCGATCTCGGCTTGGCCAATCTCCATGTGGTGTTAGGCATCTACCCACAATATAACTTAGAGCACGTAACGCACGGCGATCGGTCGTTGCGCGAGGTACTTTGCCCAGGTCCTAACGGCATTCGCATTGTGGCTGGCGCCTCGGGATTAGCGGAACTTGCCGATCTCGATGCCATCCGTCGTGAAGCCCTTATTGAGAGCCTAGGAGAGCTTGATGCGTTAGCAGACGTCGTGCTTATAGACACAGGAGCCGGCTTGGCCCGAAATGTGCTGGCTTTCCTCTGTGCTGCCGGAGAGGTGTTGGTGGTTACCACGCCGGAGCCAACGGCCCTAACCGACGCCTACGCAATTATCAAAACGGTCTATCATGAGAACCCCCAGTCGCGCCTTATGCTGGCAGTCAATATGGCGCAAAACGAGGCAGAAGCCCGTTCCGCCCAGGAGCGCGTCGTCTCCATCGCACGCCGTTTTCTGGGAACAGAGGTGGTGTCTCTTGGAAGCATTCCTCACGACCCTGTAGTGGGGCAAGCTGTGCGAAACGGCAAACCGTTTTTATTGAGCTATCCCTCCTCGCCTGCGGCACGCGCCGTGCGAAAGATAGCCCATCAGCTTACCTACTCTGCCCCGGCACCGGCGGAAGTGGAAGGGGTAGGAGGACTCCTAAATCGCATGCAACGTTTCTTTAACAGGCATCTTGGAGGGCGTTAAGCTCGTCGGGTAAGCAGGAGTCCGAACGATCACAAAGTAAAGATTCAAAGTAAAGATTCATAGATATACCCCATTGGGGTGTATCTATTTCCAAAATTTTATCCACAGGGATAAGGCGTGTGAAGTCGTTGACCTCCCAACTACCAACTATATTAGGTGCATTTTCCGCCATGTTAGTCTCTTTTTTAAGTCTGCTAAATGGCACCTCGCCGGGAACTTGCCTCGCTCGTTCGACGGCGGCGTTTCTCGTGTTCGCCGGTTTCGGCCTTGTGCTGCGCTATGCGCTTACCGAAGGAACGCGAGAGGGGACGTTAGATTCTGCTCTGCTTGAGGAAGGAAGGGAAGAGACAGAGCCTAAGCTGGATGTCATTGTGCCAGGCACAACGGTGGCAGACCTGTTGGGAGTTAAGTCGGAAAATCAGAGGGAAGGAAATTCCAAACAATAATCGTTACTAAAGTCATACCGGAGCGCCGTACGTGAGAGCTTTGACGTCGGCGTTTCGCAATAAAGGAGTGAACCCGATGAGACCAGAAGATGTGCAAAGGGATTGGTATCGTTTCAAAGAGTTTCAAGATGAGAACGCTCGAGCGCGTTTAATACAACATTTCGCTTACTTGGTGAAGATCACAGCGGGACGGGTGATAGCGAATCTTCCGCCTAGCCTGGATCGAGAAGATCTGGTGAGCGCGGGAGCTTTAGGCTTGATCAAAGCCGTTGACCAGTACGACCCCTCGCGGCAAGTAAAGTTCGAAACTTATGCTATTGCCCTTATTCGTGGTGCTATTCTTGAAATGCTACGTGAGGACGACTGGGTACCCCGTTCGGCTCGTGAGCGCATCAAAATGTTGGAACGAACCTACAACCTTTTGGAGGCAAGACTTGGGCGCCCTGCCACAGAAGAGGAGGTGGCCGCCGAACTCCATATGGAGATGGATGAGTTCCACAAGCTGCTCATCGAGGCAGGGAGGTCCTCTCTGTTATCCTTAGAGGATGTTCTCGTTGGCAGTGAAAACGGCGAGAACCTCCACCTCTCCGATGTTATTCAAGACGAGCGTCTCTTGCCCTCTGTTGAGGCGGAGCTACAGGAACGCAAACATATGCTTGGCAAGGCGATCGATCGTCTGCCAGAACGGGAGCGTTTGGTGATATCCCTTTACTACTATGAGGGATTGACGTTTAAAGAGATCGGTCGTATCCTTTCGATCTCGGAGTCTCGAGTTTATCAGTTGCATACCCAGGCGGTCGTTCGATTGCAGGGGTACTTGCAGCGAGATAAGGAGCTTTTTCACTGATGGCCTCCGCTCTCCGCGGCGGGCATCGGTGAAGGAGGTAACAAATGGATCAAAGCGATTTACTTTCTATTCACCGAATCGAAAATACAGAAAGCATTCGCGAAGTGGGGCGAGAGCCGCGCCAGCGCCCTTCTCCGGAGCAGCATCAAGAGAAACCGCCAAAGAAGCAGGAAGAGGACACCACAGCTGAGGAGGACGTGGTAGAGCTAAGTGCCGATGCACTTGCAGGAACCACCATGGCGACGGATGAGACGATCGTGTCAGAAGAGGCCCCGGTTCTCTCCAAAACTCCTCATATAGATATTATCACCTAGTCATGAGAGAACTGCCTGCAAGAGAGATGTTTTTCGACGCCGTTTTGTGCCATATTATTCGTATTGAGAAAGGATGTTCCGTATGGAGTGGCAGGCCATAGGTTTTGCTCTGCAGATACTCCTGCTCACGGTAGGATGGGTTTTGTTTCAAAAAGCTCGCGCCGAGCTTTCCGTTCGTGCTATCGAGGCGCCTGTGCTTTCGGAGCTAAAGGGCTTGCAGCGGAATGTGAATCGGCTCATCGAGCAGCTGGAGGAGGCGTCGTTAGAGGCCTCTGTTCGGCTCGAGCGCAGCTGCGAAGAAGCGCGTGAGCTGTTGGCCTCCTTAGAGCGCCAGATAAAACGATATGAGGAGCTTGCGGAGCCAACAGCTGCGCTGACGCAGAGGAGCGGCAAGTCCCAAAAAGAGGGAGCGGTAAACCACGACCTCAAGGGCGCTCCCATCGAATCTTCACCAACGCCTACTAAAACCACCGCTCCAAAAGAGGCCATCTATGCCTTAGCGGAAAAAGGTATCCCTCCGGCTACTATAGCCCGTGAAGTAGGCGTATCCGAGGGCGAGGTGGAGACGTTGTTGGGGCTGAAACTGACCCATCGCTAAGAAGCCATTCCAAGCGGCCATCTCTTTCTAAACAAAATCCTTCATTAAGGAGACATTCTACCTTTGGCTTCCGTTTCCTTTCGTCAAGGCCAAGGCCTTGCTTGTTGTGGCTGGCGTCTCTCTCTTCGACAGGTCGCTGGAACTCTGTGTCTACTATTGCTACCTCTGCTGACAGGATGCCAAGGCGATAGCATTATCGCCCAAGTGGGCGGTCAGAGTATTAGCATGAAGCGCTATTACGATACCCTTGAAAACCTTACACAGGCCGATTTTAGCAACGCTCCCGATCTGCAGGCCGGTCCCCTAGCTCTGCTGTATCTCATTCGTGAAGCGGCTACCCAACAGCTTGCACAACAGAAGGGGTTCATTCCGTCGGACGATTTCATCGATCGAATTTTAGAGTATCAACGAGAAAAAGACCCCAATCTCGACGATAACATTAGACGTGGTCTAATCTCGGAAAGCCAGCTAAAAAAGCAACTCATACTTCTTTACGAGATTCTCACCATTGGTGCCGATACAGACCATGTAGATGAATCCCAACTGAAACAGATGTATGCCCGAGAAAAGAGCCAACTCGATCTGCCGGAGCGCTTTGTTGTGAGGATGCTCTTGGTTAAGAACGAACAAGATGGCATTGAAACGCTGAACCGGTTGAAAGCCACAGGGAATTTCGCGGCGGAGGCTCAACGCGAACGGGATGCCCCACCCTTCGACGGAGAAGAGATAACAGTAAGCGCCGAACAGGTGAAGCAGCAACAACCGCAACTTTACGAGGCTCTTGAAAAGCTCTCTCCCGGCCAGTTTGCCGATGCACCGATACCTCTCAAGCAGCCAGGGGCTCCAACACCTCTGTATGTGCTGGTGCAGCTCACGCATAAAATGCCTGCCAAGTCTATGAGTTACGAGCAGGTACGTCCGTTGCTGGTAGAGCAGTACCTTCAACAGGCCTTCCCACAGTACCAGCAGCATTTCTACCAAACTCTCACGGAGTATCTGAAAGGGCTTTTGGCACAAAATAAGATCGTCATCTACAACCAACGATATGCAAGTATCGTGTTAGTACACCTGAACCAGCTGTTGAATCAGCCTCCACCCGTGTCGACGCCTGCGCCCGCGCAATCGGTCCCTACACCTCCATCAATTCGTGGAGAGTATCGTGTCTATCGCGTGCCGATGCATGCGCCCTCGCAATCGGTCCCTACACCTCAGACGCCGCAGAGCAGTGCTCCTCCTAAGAGCGGTCCATAGGAAGACATGGTATGGTGACTCTGATCGGTTTGGGGCCTGGCGATCCCGATCTCATCTCGCGCGGGGCCGAACGTACCCTGCGCGAGGCCTCAGCTCAAAGCGCACTCTATCTACGTACTGAACGTCATCCGTGCGTGGCCGCTCTAAAGGAGTGGGGGCTTACGTTTGAGACCTTCGATAGCTTTTACGACACGGCCACAAGCTTTGAAGAGGTCTATCGGTCCATTGTCAACAGGCTATTAGATAGGGTCCATGCGGGAGATTCGGTGGCCTATGCCGTTCCAGGGCACCCGCTGCTCGGTGAGGAGAGCGTGCGCCTGTTGCTCGAACGACTTAACGCTGAAAACATTGCCTACCGCATTGTCTCCTCCTGTAGCTTCATCGAGGCGGTGCTAGCGGCAGCCCATCTCCCTCTATCGGAAGGGTGTGATGTGCGGGATGCACTGTCTCTGCAGCTCGATGATCGGGTGAGCCCTGAGGGTTATCCGTTAGGAGGACGCATTGACACTTCGCGAGGTCTACTGCTTTTTCAGGTGTTCGATAGAGCCTCGGCCTCTCATGCCAAACTGGCCCTCATGCGCTACTATCCTGACGATTGGCAGGTACTGCTCGTGCGCAATGCCGGTGTGCCCGCTATGGAGAGCGTTCAGACCATACCGCTTCATCAGCTCGATCGTCTCTCCATCGATCATCTGACCGCTGTCTATGTGCCGCCACTTCCGCCCTCGTTGCGTCCCAAGGATTTCTACGCGCTCGTAGGAGTTATGGCACGATTGCGTGCGCCTGATGGATGCCCCTGGGACCGCGAGCAGACGCACACCACATTGAAGCGGTATTTCGTCGAGGAGACCTATGAAGTTCTTGATGCGATAGATGCTAATGACCCGAATGCCCTCTGTGAAGAGCTTGGCGACGCCTTGCTGCAGACGGTTTTTCATGCCCAACTTGCTCGTGAGGAGGGACTGTTCACCATAGATGACGTTACAGCACATATTGTGGAGAAGCTAGTTCGCCGTCATCCGCACGTTTTTGGAACGACAGAGGTTGCCGATAGCGCGGAGGTGCTGCGCAATTGGGAACGCATTAAGCAGACGGAAAAGAGTGAAAATGTCGCACAAGCCAAATCGCTTCTGGACGGAATCCCGAAGGGATTGCCGGCGTTGATGTACGCGATGGAGCTGAGCAAGCGGGTTGTAAAAGTGGGGTTTGAATGGCCGGGTCTGGCGCAGGTGCTGGCTAAAGTGGATGAAGAGTGGGAAGAGCTCAAGAGAGAGCTGACGGCTGCCGAACCCGATCAGGAGCGAGTGGCCGCCGAGTTAGGGGATCTGCTGTTTACCCTAGTCCAGGTAGCGCGTAAACAGAACCTCGATGCCGAGGATGCGCTGCGGACGATGTTGCGACGGTTTGAGATGCGGTTTCGTTATATGGAGCGCTGTGCAGCAGAGATGGGCCGTTCCCTAAAGGAGATGAATCTCGAGGAGCTTGATACTTTGTGGGAAGAGGCCAAACGCCAGGAATCCCTCTAAAGCCCGGCCTTAACAAGATCGTTTACCCGTAACAGCCCTAGGCAGATGCCCTCCTCTGTAAGAACAGGGGCTACCGAAATGGGACGTGGACGCTGGGTCATTTTTTGGAGGGCCTCATAGGCGAGCTGGTCAGGCGCAAGGGTTAAGATAGGATTTGGGTTCATCATATCCGCTGCGGTTAATTTGAAGCTCTCTTGTTGATACTTTAGAAAGGCTTGACGCAAGTCCGATTCGGCGATCAATCCGAGCAGGTGGTTGGTATCATCAAGTACGCACACAGCTCCCATATGCCCGGCGGTAAGTTCGCAGACAACCTCTTGAAAGGAGGCGTTGGGTGCCACGTGGGGCAAGGCGCTCCCGTTGGGGGGCAGCAGATCCTGGACGCGCAGGGTGAGGCGGCGCCCAAGGCGCCCGCCGGGGTGATTGCGAGCATACTCCTCTGGGCTTAGATGACGTCGGCGTTGAAGCGCCATGGCGAGCGCGTCGCTGAGGGCAAGTGCGGCGACAACGCTTGTGGTGGGGGCGAGATTCAGTGGACATATTTCGCGCTCCACCGAGGCATCGAGAGTAACATGAGCGTAGCGTGCAAGGGTGGAGTGAAGATTGCCGGTGATGGCGATAAGGGGGATATCACGTGCTCGTAGCAGAGGAAGGAGGGTAAGAAGCTCTTCACTTTCACCGCTATTGCTCAACGCGATCACCACATCTTCACGGGTTACCAGCCCTAAGTCGCCGTGGAGCGCCTCGGTGGGGTGGAGAAACACGGCGGGCTGTCCAATAGAGGTGAGCGTAGCTGCCAGCTTGCGAGCGATGATACCGGATTTACCAACACCGGTTGTGATCACCTTGCCTTGGCAGGCTTCGAGAAGGAAAAGCGCCTGAGCAAAGGTCTCTCCAATGCGTGCCGAGAGACGATGCACCGCTTCCGCCTCAACACGGAGCGCCTCTCTCGCGAACTGGAGAGCCTCGTTCTCTTCCTGGGAGAATCTGTCCTCTTGTTGCATACTTCTCATTGTACCCCGATGTGCAGCCCGAGCGCAGCCACACTTGACGGAATTTGTTGCGGAGTGTATAATGCCATTATGTACGTTATGTGCGATTCAATGTTGCAAGCTCGGCCTGAGTGCCGATTTCTGCATAGAGCGACGAGGGCTACCGACAATAGACGTAGGCAGTGCACGTCTTAGCCTTTCAAGAGGGGCGTATGAGTGGATAGGCCCGATTGCCTATGATAAAACCTTTTAACAGACTGCTGCGTTCGCGGCCGCTTCTCGCATTCCATGAGCGCCAAAAGAATCAGGAACGAAACCTGAACCGTATCTTCTCGCCCCTCCTGATCGTTGGCACCATTCTCCTTTTGACGCTTCTGCTGGCCTATCAGCCGGGAGCAGGGCATATCTATCTGCGCGTTGGCGAGGTAAGCCCTCGAGAAATACGCGCCAGCCGCAGTGTGTTCTATGTCGATACCACTAAAACACACCGTCTTCAAGAAGCCGCTGCCGAGGCGGTGCACCCCGTGTTTGACCCCGACGACAAGGCCAATGTGGAGGCGATGCGCACGGTGGCACAGCTCTTTGAACGGATGCAGACCGAGCGTGCTGCCCTCCAAGCGCATAACCCTATTCATGCAGTAAACCTTCATAATGCGGTTGTCTCTTCTCAATTTACCTCCTTACTGCCTTCCGATGCCTTGCGTCGTATGCTGACACTGCCCGAACCGGTGTTTCAGCGCCTGCAACAGGTCACGAGTCGCCTCGTGAGCACAGCAATGGAGCGCGAAATACGAGACCAAGGGACGGACTTAAAGGATGCTATCGTCCAAACCAGTGAAGCGCTCGACAACGCCCTGCCAGACGCCCAAGACCGCGTGATAGCTCGTATGGTCATCGCACATGCTCTGCGGCCCAATCTGCATTTCAACGCGCTGAAAACAGCGCGAGCGCGTGAGGCCGCTATGCACTCTGTGCGTCCCTATATTGACCGCGTCTTCATGGGCGATCGCATTCTGGCGCCGGGCGAGATCGTTACCCAACAGGCTTTGGATAAGCTCACTGCGCTCGGTCTGGTGAACCCGCGCGAAGAGTTAGCAACGAACGTGGCGATTGCTATATTGACCGTTCTTATGGTTCTGGCCATTAACTACTACATCGCTGTGAACCTACCTCAGGTCTATAGAAACCGCAGGCGCATGGCGCTGCTGTGGACGATCGTCGTACTGGCCGTGTTTGGTCTCAAAGCAGGAGCGGTGCTGTTCGGCATGACCGTGGCTAACGGTCAGCCTGGCTATCTCAGCATCGCAAGCGTAACGGCAATGGGCATGTTAGTATGTGCCCTTATTGATATGAACTTGGCTGTGCTGTTAGTGGCTGTGATGGCCGCATTAACCGGCATTTTGATGAATCATGAGGTGCGCTTTACCGTAATGACCTTGGTGAGTGGGCTTGTTGGGATTATGGGCGTGCAGGTAACGAAGCGCAAAAACCGACTGCTCATGTTGCTCCTCACCTTGGCCATCGTGAATGTGGCTATGGTATGGCTACTGGGAATGCTCTTCGACGACGAGACGGCAGATATGCTGCGGGGCACCTTATGGGCGGTTATTTTAACGGCGCCAGTAGCCACTTTCCTCTATTGGATCGGCACGTTGGCCCTCGAAAAACCTTTTGGTCTCTTAACTCCTTTTCTTCTTATGGAGCTCTCTTCCACCGATCATCCTCTGTTACAGAAACTTTGTGCACTGGCCCCAGGCACCTATGCTCACAGCATGATGGTGGGGACGCTGGCGGAAGCAGCGGCAAGAGCCATAGGAGCCGATGCACTGTTGTGTCGGATTGGGGGCTACTATCACGATATCGGTAAGATGGATCACCCGGAGTTCTTCGTGGAGAACCAGCGGCGTGAAAACGTTCATAGTCGTTTAAGTCCCTCTTTATCTGCGATTATCATCATCGCTCACGTGCGTGATGGCGTGAAGATCGCCAAAGCCGCAAGATTACCACAGGAGATATGCGACATTATCGAGCAGCATCACGGCACGACGCTCATTAGTTATTTTTATCATCGTGCTCTTATGGATAATGGGGGAGGCGATGAGATACCCCTCGGTTTTGAAAAGCGATTCCGATACCCCGGCCCCAAGCCACAGACCCGAGAAGCTGCCATTGTCATGATGGCAGATTCGGTGGAAGCGGCAGCGCGTAGCTTGGAAAACCCCGATCCAGAACAGCTGCATCGGCTTGTGGAAGAGATCCTTCATCATAAAGCCGAGGATGGGCAGTTCGACGAATGCCCCTTAACATTTCGGGACATGCGCTTGATTTCTGATGCGTTTTTGCGAATCCTTCAAGCCATTTGTCATCGTCGCGTACCCTATCCGGACCAAGGTAACGCCGTCGTGAAACCGGACACACTTGCAACTTTTGATGCAAACCTTCCCATTGAGCAGGAGATCGAGAGAAAGGATGTTAGCTCTTCGTTGCTGCTTGAACCCTATGTAGATACCGAAGCATCGGTACTCTCCTCGATCGTCCCTGAAGCAGCGGAGGCCGAACGAGAAACCTATGCCCATCGTGATTTGTCGCAACTATCCCAAGAGAGTTCCGACACTGCCGCTTCGACGCGCCGTTCGTCAACTCCTTCAAAGCGAAGGAAGGAGTCGCGCCGAAGTGAGCATTCTACTGACAAATGATACCGAAGTGCATCAGCTTAACCTCCTATATAGAGGAAAAGACTCCCCGACCGATGTGCTCTCATTTGGCCAGTACACCGCGCCGTCAGATCGGGTGTCCCTTCTGTCTACCGATGGTCTTCCTCTGCTGCTAGGCGACGTCGTTATCTCTGTGGATACGGCCATTCGCCAGGCGCAACAGCACAGCCTTGCCCTCGCGGATGAGCTGGCCTTGTTAGCCGTACACGGCACGCTTCATCTTCTTGGTTATGAGGACGAAACGGAGCAAGGAGCTGCTATCATGCGCCTGAAAGAGCGTGAAATCCTGGGAGTCTCCCTAGACCCAGTGGAGAAGTTATGAGCCAAGAAAAGATAGAGACGTCTTCTGTGGATCGGGAGCTTGCAGTGCCAACGCGCCGCTCTCGTCCTAAACGCATCGATGGTTCAGACCAGGTTGAACCAGCAATAAGGCCCCTATCGGCTCTACGATCGCTTCTCAACTATTTCGGGAACGATGACAGTTCAACCGCGCGGCGTGCGGGCGCTTTCGTCGGTTTTCGGAACGCACAGGACGGCATTTTGCACTGCTTTCGTACCCAGCGAAACATGCGAATTCACTTCATCGTGCTCGTGGCCGTTCTGCTTTCGGGTTTGCTGCTTAATTTTGATAACCGCGACATGCTCGTTCTACTTTTTGCCATTACGCTGGTTATCGTTTCAGAGATGTTCAATACGGCGGTCGAGATCATCGTGGATATGGTGACCGAGCACTATAGCCCGGCAGCGAAGCTGGCAAAGGATGTGGCCGCTGGGGCAGTGCTGCTTTCTGCTATGAACGCTATCATTGCCGGGACTCTCATCTTCTTTGGTCAGAAAAAGTTGGTGCAGATTCAAGAGCAGATGCGTCAGAACACAGGGCCCGACATCGTGCAAGTGGTCGTTATTGGGGTGGTAGCGCTCGCTTTATTAGTCATTATCTCCAAACTGCTCAGCAATACGGGCTCCCCTTGGCATGGGGGCATCATCAGTGGACATACGGCGCTGGGCTTTCTCCTGGCTATGACCATCTTCTTTACGGCTGCCAACTCCTATATTGCTGTGCTCGCCGTGTTGTTGGCTGTGCTCATCGCGCATAGCCGAGTAGAAGCAGGAGTTCATTCCGTGCGAGAAGTCATCCTCGGTGCGGTTATCGCCATTTTTCTGACCTCCTTGGTCTTTCGACTCATGCCGCTCGTTCGTAGCTGGACAATGCATCGCATAACATCGCCTGCTGCAGCGGTGCACAACGTCGGTAAGACCTCTGGCCAGCTTTCGCAGAATCTGCATAGAGTACGTGAGAGCGGTTTAGATCCGGCTTCGAGCCATTAACCATGTTTGCCATGAACCGAAAAAAGAGACATCGTTCTGAACGACCATCAGAGAAAGAGGTTCCGAGTCCGCAGCCCCAAACCGGCATGCGCTGGATATGGGGCGTTGTGGTGGGGATGGTGCTTATAGGGGCGACTCAGGCGTTACTGGCTCATCCAAACGATCATCTTACGGTCTCTTCTGTAGAGGTTGCAACCTCCCTAAGACCTTCTCAAATGCTCATCGCGCTTGTTATCGCGTTCCTGTTCATTCTGGTAAACGGTCTGTTTGCCATGGCTGAGTATGCGCTCATCATGGTACGTAAAACCCGGCTACATCAGCTCGCAGACGAGGGGGTGCGAAGCGCCCAGCTGGCGCTGAAGATGACATCGGGGGAACAGCTCACTCGGCTTATGGCCACGATACAGATCGGGGTTACCGTGGTCGCTACACTCTCCTCGGGGCTGGCCGCTAGTAGCACAGTGGCACCCCTAGCTCACTGGTTACGAACGCATCTTCCTACAGAGTTTACCCCCTATGCGGGTACCGTTGCCCTGCTGGTCGTTACATTGCCTGTTGCGGTATTAACGCTCGTTATCGGAGAGGTTGCGCCGAAGAGTTTAGGCCTGCAGTATGCGGAGCGCATTGCGCTGGTGGCCGTCTATCCGCTTAGCTGGTTGCAAACCCTACTTGTGCCCGCCGTCTCGCTGCTTACCATCCTCTCTAACTTCGTGCTAAAGCCGTTTGGCGGGACGGCGAGCTTCTCCCCACCGGCGATTAACGAAGAGGAGATCAAGCTGTTGGTGGAAGCCAGCGAAAAGCAAGGAGTTCTGGAAGCCGAAGAGACCGAGATGATCGAGTCGATCCTCGATTTCGGCGATACTCCAGTACGTAAGGTAATGACCCCGCGCATTGACATTACGGCCTTTGAGATAGGAGGATCGCTATCGGAGCTTATTCGCCTTATCGGCGAGTCGGGACATTCGCGTATTCCGATCTATGAAGGAGATATGGACAACATTATCGGCATCGTCCATGCGAAGGATCTGCTTGGTCTCGCCGTAAACACGGAGGTGGGTGAGCAGGACATACGACGCATCATGCGTCCGGCCTATTTCATTCCAGAGACCAAGAAGATAGGGGAGCTGCTGTCGGAGTTCCGTAGAAGCCGCCAACAGATCGCTATCGTGCGCGATGAATATGGTGTCACGTCTGGATTGGTCACCATCGAAGACCTCCTCGAGGAGATAGTGGGCGATATTCAGGATGAGTACGATACGGAAGAGCCTATGGTTCATGAGATTGATAGTCATACCTATCTTCTCGATGGACGCATGAGCCTAGAGGATATCAACGAGCGATTTGAACTCCATTTGCCTGAGGAAGAGGCCGATACCATCGGTGGGTTTGTTTTTGCCCTTTTAGGGCGGCAGGCACAAGCAGGAGAAGAGGTCGCTTACGAGGATATTCGATTCCGTGTGGAAGCCACAGATGGGCGGCGTATTACCAAAGTGAAAATGGAGTTGCCAATGCCACGTCAAGAGGAGGGCGAGGTGATGGATGACGAGCATGCATTGATGAACGATGAGAATGAAGGAAAACCGAGCGGTTTGGAGAGATAGAGCCATGCCAAGTGAGTTACACAGCTATATGGAAGATTTTCTGAGCTATATTGCGCGGGAACGTGGCTTTTCACAAAACACGGTGGCAGGCTATCGTAACGATTTAGGGCAGTTTCTCCTCTTAGCCATGCAGCGAGGTGTCCGCACCGTGGCCGATCTAACAGAGACACATGTGCTGGCTTGGATTGCACAGATGCAGGAGCAGAAGTTTTCTGAAAACAGCATTGCGCGAAAGCTTGGGGCTCTGCACTCTTTCGCTCGCTATCTGGTAGTGGCCGGCGCTCGCAAAGACGATTTCATGGCTAACATCCCTAGCCGAAAACGCCCAGCGAGGTTGCCACGTGCGCTTTCGATGGATAGCGTGGAGCGCTTGCTGCATATTCCAGACCCTCAAGACCCTCGTTCCTTGCGTGATCAGGCGCTTTGTGAGCTGCTGTATGCCACGGGGCTAAGAGTCTCCGAGCTTTGCGCTCTCACTGTAGACGATGTGGATTGGGAGGCAGGCATGATCCGCTGCTACGGCAAGGGGCGCAAAGAGCGACTCGTGCCGATGGGAAAGACAGCTGCCGAATATCTAGCGCTCTATTTGGAAAAGAGGCGACAGGTGTTGCAAACCGGTCAGGAGCCCGTTCCACGCGAGCGTAGGCGGGGACGACCACGCGCCACCGGAATCGGGCTGAAGGAGGCAGCAAGCCCTTATCTATTCCCGAACCAGCGCGGCGGCATGTTAACCCGTGTGCAGGTTCGGCTGATATTACGTGAACGGGCTGCCAAAGCGGAGATTAATGAGCCAGTCTCCCCTCACGTCATCCGCCACTCTTTTGCCACCCACCTGTTGTCGCAAGGGGCCGATCTGCGCACCATTCAAGAGCTTTTAGGGCATCGCCAAATTACCACCACCGAAATCTATACCCACGTCAGCAATCTTCGCCTAAAAGAGGTCTACAAACAGAAGCACCCGCGAGCGAGGTAACGAACAGCAGACCTGTTGTCAATGCAAAATGTCTCCGACTCGGATAGACGAGTCGGGGAGAGAACGTGCCACGCGATGCTCAGTTCCTCCTAAGGCGATGAACGATGGAGAGGTAGGCCTCGGCAGCGCGGTCTATCTCATCGAAGGTATTGTGACGGCCAATGCTAAAGCGAATGCCGCTGGCTGCAAGAGAGGGCGGAAGTCCGAGAGCTAGCAGGACGTGAGAAGGCTCAATGGAGCCAGAAGAGCAGGCGGCACCGCTAGAGACAGCGATACCAAGTCGGTCGAGGTTCATCAGCAAGGTCGCACCCTCGATGCCTTCCACGGAAGCGTTAAGAATGCTAGGAAGGCGGTGGCTGAGATGGCCATTGATACGGAGCTCCGAGCACCCCTCTAGGAGTTTCTGCTGGAGCCTATCGCGAAGCGCGGCGATGGTTACGGCGTCTTTTGGACGCCGCGTCCGCGCAAGCTCTGCCGCCTTACCAAAGCCAACGAGGGCCGCCACATTCTCGGTGCCGGCTCGTTTTTCTCTTTCCTGTGCACCTCCGTGGAGGATGGGGGATACTTTAAGTCCCTGACGAATGTAGAGAGCGCCAGCCCCTTTAGGCCCGTAGAGTTTGTGGGCGCTAAGAGAAAGAAGGTCGCAATTTAGTTCGTGCACGTGGATCGGAAGCAGCCCCGCCGTTTGCACGGCGTCGGTGTGAAAGAGCACCCCCCGCTCATGCGCGATCGCGGCTATCTCCGCTATCGGCTGAATCGTTCCGATCTCGTTGTTTGCATGCATTATGGAGACAAGTGTCGTAGAGTCTGTAATGGCCTCGGCAACGGCCTGCGGTTCTACCTGCCCGTCAGAGTTTACCGGTACGACCGTTACTTGATAGCCCAGCGTTTCCAGAAAGTGTGCGGAATGAAGCACCGCATGGTGTTCAATGGCGGAGACCACCAGATGGTTTTTAGTGGGGGGCGCAGCGAGCATCGTACCGATGATGGCTAGGTTGTCGGCCTCGGTGCCGCTTGAGGTGAAGTAGATTTCACTGTAATCGGCGCCGATAAGAGCGGCCACCGAATCGCGAGCCGAATCGAGCGCGGCTCGCGCCTCACGTCCAAGCCGATGAATGCTGGAGGGGTTACCAAAGCCCTCTTGAAGCCAGGGCAACATCGCCTCTAACACCTCTGGCTCGATAGGGGTGGTAGCTGCATGATCTAGATAGATTATCTCTTTCGTTCCCACAGCAGGTTTTCCAGCAACACAAAAACAATAGGGCCATTAAGCCCTTTAGAATATACCGGTATACTCTACTCATGAGCCGAGAGAGTTGTTCCCGCGCAATCGCTAGCGTCGGCGCAGAAAGGCGGGAATATCAATATCTTCGGGCGTAACCCGCTCTGGCTCCTGCGGTTTGGTTGGCTGGGGTGGGGCTGGTTTCTGAGCCGAGGTCGGTTGTTGCCCCGTCGGCTGCTGCGGGCGGCTGTCCATACTCCCAAAACCGGTGGCGAGCACCGTGATGCGCACAGCACCCTCCATACTGGGGTCTGGAACCCATCCGTAGATGATATTGGCATCGCGTTGGTCGCAGAGTTGCGCGATCTGGTCGGCGGCCTCATTGAACTCGGAGAGAGTGAGATCGTTGCCGGAGGTCACGTTCACGAGCACACGGGTAGCTCCGTTAATGCTGGTCTCTAGAAGCTGGGAGGAGACAGCCATCTGAGCGGCTTCGACGGCACGATGGTCGCCTTCGGCCATACCGATGCCCATAAGCGCTGGGCCGGCGCCGGTCATAATGGCCTTCACATCGGCAAAGTCCACGTTGATCATGCCGGGGATGGTAATGATGTCGGAAATGCCCTGAACACCTTGTCGGAGGACATCATCGGCGGTTTTAAAGGCGTCTACCAACGTCATATGGCGATCGCTTATCGAGAGTAGGCGTTGGTTTGGCACCACGATAATGGTATCCACGCGGGCTTTCAGGGTCTCGATGCCCTCTTCGGCAAGGCGTTCCCGCAGGGGGCCTTCAAACTTAAAAGGTTTTGTGACGACAGCCACGGTAAGGGCACCGATTTCCCGTGCAATTTCGGCGATGATAGGTGCCGCGCCCGTGCCCGTGCCACCGCCCATACCCGCGGTAATAAAGACCATGTCGGCTCCGTCGAGCACTTTTTTGATCTCGCTCTTGCTCTCTTCGGCGGCCATGCGCCCCAGATTCGGGTCACCTCCGGCTCCTAAGCCGCGCGTGGAGTTTTCACCAAGCTGAAGTTTGCGATTAGCTTTAGAGATATTCAGTACCTGGACGTCCGTGTTCATTGCGATGAACTCGACTCCAGTAAGACCCGCCTCGATCATGCGGTTCACCGCATTGGTGCCACCACCGCCAACACCAACGACTTTGATACGTGCAGAACCGAGGTCGGGCAGATTGCTTCCAATCAGGTTATTATTTATCATCGGCAGGTATATCCCCCTTTAATATTTCGTATGTTTGGTTTGCGCCCCTATCCGTTTGCGTCAGATAAGCTACACATCGAAGAACCTACGAAACCATTTGATCAGGTTGGGCAGTAGCCCTGTCGCCCGGCGATAAGCGGCCTGCACGGGCGCTTTCGATTGGCGTGCGGCTCCATAACGCAAAAGCCCTACTGCCGTGGCGTACATGGGGTGGGTTAGCGTCTCTCCCAAGCCGCCAAGTCGCGCCGGAGTACCAAGCCGAACCGGCAGCGCCAGCACGTCATGAGCTACCTCTTCACAACCGGCCAAAAGGCTTCCACCACCGCTCAGCACGAGCCCCGCAGGCACCTGCCCTAGCAGGCCCTCTGATTTTAGATCGTCTCGTACCATCTCAAACAGCTCTTGCATGCGAGGCTCGATAATGTGTACAAGCTCCATGCGAGGAAGTCGCCTCGACTTTTCCCGCCCCAACTGATGCACTTGCACAAGCTCTTCCTCAACGACGAGTTTTGGCGAAGCGCTGCCGCTCTCGGTTTTGAGCCTTTCAGCCTCTTCTGGGGCGACGGTTAAGCCATAGGCAAGGTCATTCGTCACATGGTTGCCGCCGATTGGCACGACGGATGAGTGGCAGATAGCCCCATTTTGGAACACGGCCACATCCGACGTACCCCCTCCAATATCCACCAAACAGACGCCTAGTTCCTTCTCTGCTTCCAGCAGCACGGCCTCTGCAGTAGCGATCGGTTCAAGTACCGACTCGATGATGGCAACTCCTGCCCGCGTCACGCACTTCTCAACGTTCTCCAGGAGGGTCGTTGCCCCATGAACGATATGCAGGCTTACCTCGAGTTGCTTTCCACTTAGGCCTATCGGATCGCGAATGTCGCATTGACCGTCTACTGTAAAGCCGCGCGGAATGGTGTGAAGAATACGTCTGTCCGGCGGCAGGGTAATGGTACGGGCTACCTGAATGACGTGGGCAACGTCCGTCGGCGTTATTTCCTGGTTAGGATGGGTAATCGTGATGCTGCCTTCCGTATTGAGAGAGGCGATATGTTCCCCTGTTACCCCCACATAGGCAGCCTCAATGTCATAGCCGGCCTGCTGTACGGCTTTCGAAAGGGCCTGTTCCACCGCGCGAGCGGTTGCCTCTAAATCTACGACGACACCCCGCTTTATCCCCTGAGATGGCTCCAGCCCTACGCCGGTCACCACGATCTCTTGGGGACCATGCAGTTCGGCGATAAGCGCGCATATTTTGGTTGTTCCTATGTCGAGTGCGGCAATTGTTGGCTGTTTTGGCACGCTATCTTTTCCGAGTCATAAGGTTTAGATTCCTTCACCGATCTCCGATTTAGAGGCGATCGGGGTGGGGTTGTAGCCGGCTTGCTGGGCGGCGGCCTCTTCCTGCTGGCGTTTTCTGGCTAGCGCGAGATTGTTCAGGTAGTAGCGCCGGATGAGGGAGAGGTTATTGAACACCCGTGCCCCCAGAACGAGAACGGCCACAAAGGCCAGGTTAATGCCGAGGTGATCGCCGATCCAGGCGAGCAGAGCAGCCAGCAAGGTATTAAGAATGAAGCCGCTTGTGAAGATATCGTTTTGGAAGCGGCCTTCAATGCCTGCGCGTATGCCTCCGAACACGGTATCTAGCCCGGCGAGGGCGGCCAGCGACAGGTAGGGCGCCAGTTGGGGGGGAACGTGCCATTTAAACAAGGAGAAGGCCTCCATTCCCATCGCGGCGCCGGCAATAAGACCGGTTACCGGTAAAAGGACTTGCCAAGATTTCATTTCGTTGTCTCGTTTACATCGGAAGTTGTTGGAACACGACCATAGCGCATCTGGGTGCTGCCCGCGTAGGCAGGAATATGAAGTTTCTGCACCCGTTCTACCCGCACCATGCTGGGGCTCACTTCGCGCAGTTGTTGCAAAAGGCCGCCCGGCAGATTCAAACCTCCCCAAAGTGCGTTTGGATCTCCAATGGCCTGAATCACATAGGGAGGAGTGGTTGGTACACCGTTGACCTGGATAACTGGCCCCACACAGCGAATGGCGCTTGTGGCCACGATGCGCTGGCCGTTCACAGCAATGGCTTCGGCACCGGAGGCGCGCAGTTCGTTCACAACCTCCGCAATGTCGGTATCGTGAATGAGGTTTTGCAGGGTATAAGGTGAATCTGCGGAGACCGACTGCTTTGTGTTGTCGTTGAGGATCACCTCAACGCCAGGGCCAACCAGATCGGTTAGCCCTGCGAATTTGCGGGCATCCTTCAGCTCCTGATTAATGGTGTCGGCACCGCCCTTTCTGCGGGCAAGCTCATCGTTGAGTTTTTGGTTTTCGTCTCGAAGGTGCTTGATTTCGCTTTGGTAGTCCTCAAGTTTTTTGGCGGTATCCATGCTGCTACCATAGACAAACCCTTCGCGCTGTGGGCCTGTGCCGGCACGAGAAAACTGGGTAACAACGCGCCAAGTGGCCGAAAGAATAAGTCCTAGAATGAAGCAGAGCGCCGTAAGCTGCCAAATAAAGGACCTGTGACTTATGTTCGAGGTAAAAATGTTCATCCTTGGATTTTGCTCCGTTCGTTTCTTGGCGGCGATGGTATGGAATGCGATGGGCTCGACGCCTCCGGTTGGGAGGTCGCTTTCAGATAGGCGAGCCGCGGAATTGCCGCTGGATGCGATGGACACGTAAGATTGACAACAGAAAGTAGTTGTGCAACATTGGGCTGTAGTTCATAAATCCGATTCAGGAGAGCGATCTTCTGCTCTATTTCCTCCGCCTGGCCGAAGAGCACGCGCATACCGTCAGACATATTTAAGCATATATTTCGCTCAGAATCAACCTCCACGTCTGCAATGGCAGGATGATTTTCTATTCGACTCTGCTTGAGAATAGTGAGCAGGGCGCCGATCTCGATGTCTTCAAGCGGTCTGCCGCAGACAATAGCTTCTTGTGGAAGATGGATAGTAGGCAAAGGGGGCAGGGAGCTGCGTGCTAATCGAATGGGCACTCCTTCGTCATCCATTTCATAAGTTGTCGAGCCAACCACGAGGCGACAGAAGGGCTGACGTAGCCCAATGACCAACCGTAGCGTGTGCGGAAAATGACGAACGATATGCACCGATCGCACCCACGGCAAGTGATGTAACGCTTGGCGAACCGAGTGCGTGGGCGCAATAAACCAGTTATGTCTTAAAAGCTTCGCGGCTGTTTGTTGGGTTAGGTCTATCTCTTGGGGAGACAAGTCGGCTAGCCCTTTGACCACAACGTCGCTTACCCTCAAATAGGGCGAGGTGAAAAGGGCACAAGCAACCTCAATACAAAGCAGTAGGGATAGTGTCCCCACCACCAACCGGCGTTTTTTGGCTGTGGAACGATAACTTTTGGGAGGAAGATCAGCTATCATAAGCCGTGGTGACCTCCTGTTTTGGAGGGATCGTGTGGCGAAGGGCGCAGCGGATAAGCCGTTCCACTAGCTCAGCAAACGAAATTCCGGCAGAGGCCGCAGCATCTGGCAAGAGGCTTGTAGGCGTCATTCCAGGTATCGTGTTCACTTCTAAGATCAGCGGTTCCTGGTTCGCGACGATCAGGTCGGTGCGGGACATCCCACGGCATCCTAACAGCATATGGCAGCGCGTGGCGACCTGCTGGGCTTTTGAAAGCACCTCTGCGGGCAGTCGTGCCGGGATGATATGTTCGCTACCACCCATAGTATATTTACTGTCATAGTCATAAAAAGTCGATCTCGGAACGATCTCCACCACCGGCAACGCCTCTACATCGCCAGTCTCCGGATGTTCCAGAACGCCCACCGTTATCTCGGTCCCGGATACATACGGTTCAATAAGTGCCAAAGCGTCGTAGCAGTGGGCGGTTTCAATAGCGGTCTCAAGCTGTTCTGGGCGCTCTACCAGGGTACAGCCCACACTAGAGCCTTCCTCGTTGGGCTTTACGAAAACAGGGAGGCCACCCCATTGTGCGGTGATGTCTTCCAATAGCGAAGTGAGCGAGGGCATTTTGCCACGCACAACGGCAATGTCAGGAACGATTGGCAGGCCATCGGCTCGAAAAAGCTGTTTGGAGAGATGCTTATTCATTGCCAAAGCGCTAGCCAGAACGCCTGAGCCCGTGTAGGGGATGCCGAGGAGATCCAGAAGACCCTGAACTCTGCCATCTTCGCCGTTTCGCCCGTGTAAAGCAATAAAAACGACATCGGGACGCACGACAGCGGAGGCGGGCAAAAGACGCTGTCGCTGTTTTTCTAGCCATTCGAGGCCCGGCAGCGATACTCCCGTTTCCGAAAGGCTCACGAGATGCTGTGAGGCTAAATAGAACAGGGCATCCATATCGGCGCCTACGGCGTCGTAACGCGATGGATCGAGCGCCTCAAGGATCATCTGGCCGCTAGACAAGGAGACGGCGCGTTCGGAGGAGCTGCCACCCATTAGAACCAGGACCCTGTATTTTCTACCGGTTGAGCTCATTCGGCAAGCCCTGCCTTTTGAAGGAGATGGAAGAAGGTGATGGCCTCGTCACGAATATCGCCGGCTCCAAGAAACAGCACGACATCACCTGGTTGCGCTAGCGCGCGCAGCATCTTGGGAGCGTCGGTTTTATCTGGAAGAAAGATGGCCGGCATAGAAGGTTTTAGACGCACGATGCCGTGCACGATATCGGCGGCGCGCACGCCGGGGATAGGGCGCTCGCGTGCCGGATAGATATCGGTGACGATGACCGCGTCGGCCTCAGAAAGGGCCGTAGCAAACTCGTTCAGAAAGTCGCGGGTTCGGCTGTAGAGGTGAGGTTGAAACACAACGATAAGGCGAGAACGAGGATGGACTTGACGCTGCGCCGCAAGAGTCGCGCGTATTTCTGTTGGATGGTGGGCATAGTCATCTATAATCTGGATGGTGCCATTTGGCAAGCGCACTGTGCCAATCGGTTCTTGTCGCCGTTCCGCTCCCGTAAAAGCCGCTAGTCCTTCTGCGATCTGCGTTTCGGTGAGGCCGAGAAGCTGCCCCGATAGAGCGGCCGCAAGGGCGTTCAACAGGTTATGCCGGCCAGGAAGATGAAGGGTTAGGGTTAACTCACGCCCTTCAAAGTTCCAAAGAAAGCGGGTGTGCTGGCCCTCCTCTAAAATTCTAACATCGCTGAGGCCGTAGGTGTAGAGAGCGCAAGGCGGATGGAAGTCCTTGAGAAGCTGTTGCACCCCTGGGTCGTCTCGGCAGACGATAAGCGCTCCATCGGCAGAGCGGATTTGGGATGCGAAGTTCCGAAAGCCGTTCACTACATTTTCTGGGGTCTGATAGTAGTCTAGGTGATCGGCTTCGATATTGGTGATCACCACATAGTGAGGGTGAAGATGTAGAAAAGAGCCATAGGCTTCGCAAGCTTCTGTGATAAAAGGAGCCGATGGGGCACCTATGCGGGCATTTCCGCCGAGCTGAGGCACCTCTGCGCCTACGAAAACGGTGGGGTCTTTACCGGCCTGTTGCAACATCACGCCGATCATCGCTGTCGTGGTGGTTTTTCCATGGGTGCCGGCGACAGCTAAGGTGGGGCCACGATGTTCATCCATTAGGGCGCCGAGAAAGGCCGCGCGCGAAAGGACGGGAATCCCTCTTCGGTAGGCCTCTTGCAACTCCGGGTTGTCTTCTGGAACAGCAGCAGAGGCAACTACCATGTCAACGGACGGCGCGAGGTTTTCACGTGCATGAAAATCGAATATCTCGGCGCCCTCCTTTAAAAGCCTTGCCACAGCTGGGTTGGAGTCGGCCTGGGCGTGAGGGTCGGACCCGCTCACCTTTACCCCGCGTCGCAGTGCCGCCTGGGCGAGGGCGCTCATCCCCACACCGGCAATACCGATGAAATGAATATGTTTTGGCAGCTCGCTGATCATGGCGCTAAGAGATCCCTATTTTAAAGAAGCTATTTTACCCTGTCGGGCCTCGACGAGTGAGAGAATTTCATTGGCGACCGATTCGGCCGCATCGGGGCGCCCCAACGCCAAGGCGGCATTGCGCATCTGTTCACGTCGGGTCGCTTCGTTTTGTAGTCCCAACACAAGTTGAACCAGTCGCTCGGGCGTTAACGAAAATTGAGGAAGCAACAATGCGGCTCCAGCCTGCTCCAAGGCGCGCGCGTTATGGGTTTGATGGTCGGCATACGCTGTGGGCAGGGGCACAACGATGGAGGGTAGCCCATTGGCTAAGATCTCCGAAAGGCTGGAAACGCCACCGCGGCACACCACCAGATCGGCGGCACGGTAGGCGTAGGCCATCTGTTCCGTTTCTAGAAACGCAAAAGGATGGTAGCCCTCCCTATGGGCTAGGCCCTGCGCTTCGAGCTGGTTCGAAACCTCAGGGAAGTCGCGCTTTCCTATCTGATGAAGAATCTGCACTCCGGCCTCCAGCAAAACGGGTACCGTCTGCAGAACCACTTGATTGATGGCGCGTGCGCCCTGGCTTCCGCCGAGTACGAGAAGGGTGAAGCGCTCGGAAGAGAGACTGGGAAAGTGTTGCCTTGCCTCCTGAGGCGTGATCTGTTTGGGAGCAATGATGCCCCGTCGTAGCGGCAACCCCGTAAGCACCACGCGATCCGGCGGAAAGTAGGCGGCAGAGGCTGGAAAAGCGATACAGACACGTTGTGCCCATCGAGCAAGGAGACGATTGGTGCGACCTGGCACAACGTCGGGAGCGCAGATAACCGACGGAATGCCCTCACGTGCGGCGGCCAACACGGCGGCGGCGGCCACATAGCCGCCTGTGCCGAGAACCGCCTCGGCGCGAAACCGACGAAGATAGGTTCGTGCCTCCTTATAGCCGTTCCAAAGCGACCAGAGAACCAACAGAGTGGAAGGGGAAAGCACCTTACGAAGCTTACGGGCGGTGATAGGCTGAAAAGGCCACCCGTATTCTGGAACGATCTGGGCTTCCATGCCGTTAGCGCTACCAATATAGAGCACTTCCGCTGCGGGCCGAAGCTGGGTGAGGCTTTCAGCTACGGCCAGCGCAGGAAAGATATGACCACCGGTTCCTCCCCCTGTCACCACGACTCTCATGACGAACCCTCCCATGTTGGAGGTGCGGAAATCTTCTCTACGGCCGACCGCTTGGAAAGGGCGGCCTGTTGTGCGATGTTCATAAGCAGCCCGATATCGGCCAACATTAGAACAAGAGATGTAGAACCATAGCTGATAAAGGGAAGAGGGACACCCGTTGCCGGAATCGAATCGGACGCCACCGCGACGTTTACAATGGCTTGCCAGGTGATAAGAGCTGTTAGACCCGCGGCCAGCAGCGCTCCGAACCGATCAGGCGTGTGGCGTGCGATGGCAAAGCCACGCCAGCTGATAATGCCAAAGAGCACCAATAAGATGCACACACCCACCAACCCCGTCTCTTCGGCATAGGTTGCAAAAACGAAATCCGAGTCGGCTTGTGGAAGGTAGTATTTCTCCCTTCCATTTCCTAGTCCAAGCCCCGTCCATTCGCCAGAGCCTACAGCTAGGCGCGCATGATAGATTTGATAGCCAATACCCTGAAGGTCTTTTTGAGGATGCAAAAAGGCGAGAATGCGCTCTTGTCGGTTCCCACTAGCTCTCCCAAAAAGGCTTGTGATGAGCACTAAAAAGGCGATCATGCCCGTGAAAAGCAGCAGGTGCCGTTTGCGTACGCCGGCCAGGAAAAGTTGGGTGAGCAAGGTGAGGAACAGCACAAAGGCGGTTCCGAGGTCGGGTTGTCTCTCGATAAGCATAAGATAAAGCAGACTTACCAGCAAAACGGGCGCTAGATGCTCTAGGGAAACAGCAGTTTTAGCTCGGCGCGAGCGTCGCGGCTCTTTTTGGCTTTCAAGACGCGGTACGGAGAGACGGGCAGCCACGTAGAGAATCAAGCAGAGCTTAGCAACTTCAGAGGGTTGAAAACTGAGGGGCCCGAGGCGTATCCACCGGGCGGCGCCGTTCATTCGGATGCCTACGTGAGGAATATGAACCGCTATAAGGAGCCCAATTCCCACGAGCAGTGCAGGGATGGCGGCGACGCGCAGTCGTCGGTAATCGGTATAGAGGAGCAAGCTTAGCGTGCAGAAACCGATGAAAGCGCCAAGCGCTTGCCGTTTCACAAAGAAGAACGGATCGTGAGCAAGGTGTGGGTTATAGAGCGCTTGGGCATAGCTGGTATCTAGCACCATCCAAAGCCCAATAACTGTAAGGATAACAGCGGTAACGAACAGCCCTAGCTCCGGCTGGCGCGATGTCGTCATGGTTCTTGCTCCTTGAGAAGGGCCTTAACGGCGGAGCGGAAAGCGGCCCCACGAGCTTCGAAATTGGCAAACATGTCGAAACTTGCACAGGCAGGCGATAAGATGACGATATCTCCGGGCGATGCGAGAGCGTGCGCTGTGTGCACCGCTTCCTCTAGCGAAGCCGCACGATGGATGGCCTGAAACCCTCCTCTTCTGAAAGTCTGCTCCATACGGTCGGCCGCCTCACCAATAAGCACAAGGGCTTTCGCATGGCGAACAAGTGCCGGGGTGAGCGGAGCAAAATCCAAGTTTTTTCTGCCCCTCCGGCGATCACGATAGCTGGCCGCGAAAGTGCTTCCAGCACACGCGTGGCGGCCGCGATGTTGGTGCACATGCTGTTGTTGATGTAGAGTACACCCTCACTCTCGGCAACGATCTCCATGCGGTGAGGAACCCCCTTGAAACGGCGGACGGCTTCTGCTATGGCCTCTGGGGTGGCGCCAAGGAGCAAAGCCGTTATGGCGGCGGCCAGCACGTTCTCCACGCTATGAACGCCGGGCAAGGATGTTGGAAAATCGGTGATGGGCAAGAGAGGGGTTGCTGTGGCCGCAGAAGAACGATAGAAAAGCCGATCCCCTTTACGCCATGCGGCAATGGAGCCCTTCGGCTCTTCCTGGGCACTGAACCAACAGAGCTGGGCCTGAAAGTCGGCTGTCTTCAGCGTTTGTGTGATGGGGTCATCGGCATTAAGCACGGCGAAATCCTCTGGCGTTTGATAAGCAAATAGCCGCGCTTTTGTCTGTGCGTACTCCTCTATGCTTGCGTACCTATCCAAATGGTCGGCCGTGATGTTGGTAAGCACGCCAATTTTCGGCCGGAAACTCTGCGTCCATTCCAGTTGGAAGCTCGATACTTCCGCCACGAGGGTGGTGTTTGGGGGAACGTTTTGCTGCATTGCCGCTTCCACCAACGTTTTTTTGATCTCATCGGCGCTGATGTTGCCGCAGGGAATGGCTGGAATATCGCTCTGTTGGAGCATATCGGCGATCAGCAGGGTAGTGGTGGTTTTGCCGTTCGTACCGGTTATCGCTACGATAGGGAGGTTGGTAAGACGATAAGCCAGCTCTATTTCTGACCAGATGGGAATACCCTTTTGGAGGGCGCTCTGAAGAAGAGGATTCCCTTTCGGCACGCCGGGGCTAGTAACCACGAGCTGTGTGTCTGGGTAGAAAGCGTTCTCCGGGGTGGCGGGCGCACAGAGGAAGACCCCCATCTCCCTCAATTTCGTCACCGTTGTGGCAGGTAGCTGTTCAAGCGGTTTCTGGTCGGCGACAAGCACCGCCGCGCCCAGTTGGTGCAAGGCCTCGGCGGCGGCGAGGCCGCTTCTCCCGGCACCCACCACGGTAACGCGCTTTCCTTTCCAGCTGCCGACGGGTTCCATTCTAGTATCTCCAAAGCAAGGCGAGCGCAGCGCATACGAGGCCTGCGAGCCAAAAGCGAAGTACCACCTGGGTTTCTGGCCAACCTAGCTCCTCAAAGTGATGATGGAGGGGGGTACGAAGAAACACACGATGGGTTTTCGCGTAGTCTAACCCACGACGCCTGCGGCGATATTTGAAAACGAGCACCTGAACGATGACGGAGACCAGCTCTGCCCAGCAGACAAGAGAGGCCACCACAAATCCCACCTCCTGTTTTCCCATGATGGCCGCACCGGCCAGGCCAGCACCGATGGCTAAAGAGGCCGTGTCGCCCATGAAAACGCGTGCGGGATAGGCATTCCACCAGAGGAAACCGGCGAGCGAACCCGCCAGCGCGATACAGAAGAAAGCGATGGTGGGCTCGGTGGAGTAGACCAGCACGGCCAGCGCCAGCGCTGTTATGAGGTTCAACCCAGCGGAGAGACCATCGAGACCATCTGCGAAGTTCGTCGCATTGGAAAACCCCACAATCAGCAGAAGACAAAGCAGATAGTAGAAACCGTAGAGGGCGATGGGGCTGTAATAACCTAGTTGAACCGGCGCGATGTTGACCAGATTGATGTCGGAATTCGATGTGAGCGCTAACCAAAGGACAAAGAGAGCGGCGACAAGGCACTGTGCCAAGAACTTTTCGCGCGCCCGTAGGCCAAGGTTCTTTCCTCTTTTGAGGCTAAGATAGTCGTCTAAAAAGCCGATGGCTCCAAACGCCAGGGTGAGAAGGAGGAGGGGAAGTAGCTTTAAATCACCGATGAGATGTCGGTGCATATCCCACTGAAAAAAGCCGATATAGGCTAACATGGCAAGTGTCAGCCCAAAATGGATGAGAAGCCCTCCCATGGTAGGTGTGCCCTGCTTTTTGGTATGGGTTTGGGGGGCATCTTCGCTGATGTTTTGCCCGATTTGCATGGCCCTTAGGCGTGCGATCAGTTTTGACCCAGGCAGCGAGGAGAGAAGAAAGGTTACAATGAAGGCAAAGACAAGTCTAGGCATGAGTCTCTCCTGTAGGGGTGCCTGTGAGGGCGCTCACGATCTGCTCCATCTGCATGGCGCGAGAGCCTTTAACCAATACCGTGTCCGAGGGACGAATATGCAGCCCGATGTTTTTGGCCGCCTCTTCGGAAGTGGGAAAGTGCTGGTGCAAGAGGGGCACGCCTGGTTGAAGATTCCTGTTTGCCTCCTCCGCGATCTGTTGGGCGAGGTCTCCCACGGTGATAAGAAGACGCAGGCCTATTTGGGCAACCGCTTGCCCTACCATCTGGTGCGCTTTCAGCGCGAAGTCGCCTAACTCCTTCATGTCGCCTAGCACGGCAACACGGTTTTCTGGGCCGGTGAGGCTCGCGAGCGTCTGCAGCGCGGCGAGCATGCTTTCAACGCCAGCATTATAGCAGTCGTCAAGAACGCAGGCTCCGTTTTGCGCCCGCCGTGAGGTCATCCGCCCCTCTGCCCCTGGCCACTGGGATAGAGCCGTAAGCGCTTTTTCAAGAGGGACCTCCAACGCGAGAGCCACCGCCAAAGCTGCGGCGGCATTGTGCGCCTGGTGGCTACCTAAAGCTGTCATCTGCACCGTATGACGATGACCATGAAGGTCTAAGGCCAATCGCAAAGACCCTTTTTCGCGCGCTTCAAGAGGTTTTACCGAAACATCGGCCGGGGAGCCTGTGCCGGAGAAAGTGATGATACGGCAGGTGGAGGCAACACGGCTGCGAAGGTAGGGGAGGAAGTCGCACTCCGCCGGTAAAACGGCGATTCCATCTGCAGGAAGCCGCGCGAGTAGCTCCGATTTTGCCTCAGCGATCTTTTCTCTAGAGCCGAGCAGTTCGATGTGCGCATAGCCGATTTTGGTGATGACACCGATGTTGGGAGAGGCGATCTCGGCAAGTCGGTCAATTTGGCCTAGTCCCCGCATTCCCATCTCAATAACGGCCACCTCATGATGGGATGCAAGCTGAAAGAGGGTAAGCGGTACGCCGATCTCCGTGTTAAGGTTTTTAGGGTTGGAGAGAGTTGTGTATCGCGTACGAAGGAGGGCTGCCGTCAGCTCTTTCGTGGATGTTTTCCCTACACTACCTGTGATGCCTACCAGAGGAATGGGAAACCGACGACGGTAGTGGGCAGCTAGATCGCCCAAAGCACGAAGCGTATCGGGCACAACGATCTGTGGAATGGGGAGGTCATGGAGAGGGATTTTGACGATGGCGGCGACTGCACCGCGTTCGGCAGCCTGTTGCAGAAAACGATGTCCATCCGTATGCTCGCCTGTAAGGGCAAAGAAGAGGGCGCCCGGCTGGAGCGTGCGCGTATCTATGCTTACGCTCTCGACGAGGGTGTTTGGGTTGCCGACAGGCGGTGATTTGAGCACTTCGCATACCCATTCAATGGAAAAAAGCGGCATTAGGGCGTCTCTCCTTGCAGGGCCTCTCGAGCTACCTGACGATCGTCGAAGGGAAACTTAGTGTCACCAACGATCTGGTAGTCTTCGTGGCCTTTACCAGCAATAAGCACCATATCACCGGGCTGGGCGAGCGCCACGGCCTTATAGATGGCAGCACGTCGGTCGGGCTCCACGATGATCTGCGCTTTGATATGAGGGTCGCGCTCTGGGTTCATGCCGGTGAGAATCTCTTGGATGATCGCGTTTGGGTCTTCATGACGTGGGTTATCCGAAGTGACGATGGCGATGTCGGCCATGGTGGCTGCCAAGTTGCCCATAATAGGCCGTTTGCCTCTATCACGATTACCTCCACAGCCGAAGACACAGATAAGTCGCTTTGGCTGAAGACGTAAGGCGGATTGCAGTAGGTTCTGCAGTCCATCCGGGGTATGGGCATAGTCTACGATCACGCTGAAGCCCCTATGGGCTGTTGGAACCGGCTCGAAGCGGCCAGGCACGGGCGGTAAGTTCGCTAGCCCTCGTGCGATCGCTTGCCTATCTACGCCGAGCCGAAGACAGGTAGCGATGGCGGCGAGGGCGTTTCCTACTTGGAAAGCGCCTCCGAGCGGCACCGTGATGGGCAGCTCAAAACGCTCGGTCCCGGAATCGTAACAGGCGACAAACTGTGTGGAGGTGGCTGAGAGCGTGATCGACTCGGGGCGAAGCACGGCCGGGTCGTTGGCATCTACGGAGTAGGTAATGATGTCGCCCCGTGCCAAAGTCACCAACTCTCTGCCCTCCCACTGAGAGACGTTGATAACGGAGATGAACTCGGCTTTGTCGGGGCGCGGATAGAGCACCGGATATTCGGTGAAGAGGCGTGCCTTTGCGTTGAAGTAGGCCTCCATCGTTTTGTGGAAATCGAGATGATCTTGCGTTAAATTGGTGAACACTCCCGCCCTAAAGGCGATGCCATCCGTGCGATAGAGAGCCAGTGCGTGAGAGGAGACCTCCATCACCACCGAATCGGCACCTTGGTCGCGCATGGTGGCCAGCAGCTCCTGCAGTTGGTCTGCCTCAGGGGTGGTATGTTCGCTGGGTAGGGTGGCACCATCGAGCTCGGCACCGAGCGTGCCTATGGTGCCCACGCGTTCTCCGGCGGTGCGGAGAATGTTGGCGATCATGTGGGTCGTCGTGGTTTTACCGTTGGTTCCCGTAACCCCAATGACCCGCAACGTATGCGAAGGATCGTCGTAAAAGGCACAGGCGAGCAGAGGAAATGCCTTACGTGTATCCGGCACTTTCACAATGGGGATATGCGGGGGCAGCGTAATGCCAAGTTTTTCAAGAGCGTCCTGCTGCACCACCACCGCTGCCGCCCCGCGTTCAACGGCTTGAGGGGCGAACTGATGGCCGTCGAAGTTTTGGCCTATAAGGCATACGAAAAGCCACCCAGGGTTAACCGCCCGTGAGTCGTGAGTAAGTCCTGCAATAGATGGGTTGTTTGTGGAAGAGACAGCAGCATTCGGCAGTCTTGCTATCAAATGATGCAATGGTTTAGACATCGGCTTGTTTCCCAAATCGCTAAGTATTTCTATTTTAGTATAGAACGCCGAACAGGTTTCCTGCATCATCGCTTCAGGCGCTGTGTTTCCGTCAAAGAGCTGCCGCATGGCGTGCCAGAATCGGGCGGAGTGGCCTAATTTCTATTCGTTTTGGTCGGCAGCGTAGACGGCAGAAAGGCGACTTTCGGCAGTTGCCCAGCGGCGATGGCCTGTGTGTTTTGAGGGTCGTCTTGGGGAACACGCCAGAGAGCCATCAGTCGCGCGGCGATATTGTGAAAGGCCGGAGCGGCGACCTCGGCCCCGTAGTAGCGGCCGGTAGTTGGTTGATTCACCATTACCAGAATGACAGCACGGGGCACGGTATTTGGGTCGGCGGGAACCATGCCGATAAAAGATCCGATATAGGCGCCAGGGCGATATTTGGTAGCGGTGCCGGTTTTGCCGGCCACTATATAGCCAGGGATGGCGGCAGGTTGGCCGGTGCCCGAGGTAACAACACCGCACAGCATCTGGCGTACCTCCCTGGCCACGCTGGGAGATATCACCTGACGTACGGGGGTTGGAGGAATACGTTCGACAACGCGGCCATCGCTGGAGACCATCGCGGTGACGAGGCGCGGTTGCATGAGGAGACCGTTGTTGGCGATGGCGGCGTAGGCCATTGCCAGGCCGAGAGGAGTGACCGTGACGGACTGGCCAAAGGCCGCACGAGCGGTTTTTGCGGCGCAGTAGGGGGCCTCGTACTTATCTAGCGACCAGTGTCCTCGTGCGATGCCGGGCAAGGGCAGATCGGGACGGGTAAATAGGCCAAAGCGGGCATAGATCGCTTTCAGTTGTTGGCCGCCAAGCCGCAGACCGATCTGAGCTGCCCCGATGTTGCAGGAGACACGCAGAATTTTAGCGACATCCTCGTCGCCGTGAACTTCTCCATGAGCGCAATGGATGGTGCGTCCTTGCACCCGAAACTCGCCGCTGCAGTGAAAGTAGGACTGCGGAGTGATGACCCCTTCTTGCAAGGCCCCACAGACGAGCAGGGGCTTGATGGTGGACCCGGGTTCATAGCAATAGGCGGTGCAGCGATCATAGATGGAATCGAAGGGTATAGGCGAACGTTTCTGTGGGGCGTTCGGCAGTGGATTTGGGTTAAAGCTAGGTAGGCTGACCAGGGCGCGAATATCGCCGGAACGAGGGTCTACAACGACCACAGAGACGCCATGTGGATGAAACTGATTCCATATGCGCATGGCCTCTTCGGTGGCAATATGTTGCGCGTCGGCATCGAGAGTGGTGTAGATGTTCAGCCCGTTGTTTGCCAGGCGCAGCTGATGCAGGGTGTTTGGTATCTCGTGGCGATGGGCATCGAGTTCCACCTCCGCATAACCATCGGTGCCTTTAAGCCATCGGTCGCAGCCCTGTTCCAAACCGAGGACGCCCTGTCCGCTCGGATTAACAAAGCCGATGACCTGCGCCGCATCGGCGCCGCAGAGGTAGCGTCGTACGCGATTATCCTGAACGCCGAACCCGCAGAGATGTGCCGCTTTAAAAAGCTGCGCTTGCGTTTGGGTAAGGCCATACTTCAGCGGATAAAAACCATGTTCGGCATAGTGCCCTTCCGCCAGACGTTGTTGATAGGCGGCCACGGCCTGTTGTATTTGAGTGTTCAGCTGCGACAAGGGGATCCCTAGGAGCATGGCCGCGCGCGGGAGGTCGTTTGTCAAGCGCTGTTGCAGCCGTTTGCGAGTGGCGCTGTCCATAAAGGGATTGGCCAGAACGGCGGGGTCGAAGCCCGCGGTGCCGCTGTAGGTATCTATGGCGAGGGGGCGGTCTTCGGCGTCGAAGATGGCCCCGCGATGGGCTTTGCTGGGGATATCCTCGATACGGCTTTGAAAGGCGGCTGCGCGAATTTTTCGACCTTGAAACCCCTGTAGGTAGGTTAGACGTGCCATAAGGCCTAGGTAGGTAAGGGTAATGAGGCCGCCGGCCAGAAGGAGCCGCCGTTGCGAAAAGACATCGCCTTTTCTCTGGGTACGTTTCATGCTCAGGGGGTAGCTCCAAGCGTGATGGTTTTTCTTGGGTCGGCCGGAGTCAGGCCGAGTTGGGTGGCTTCCTTTTCGATGCGCGATGTCGAGCGGATCTGAGCCAGGGCGCGTTCGAGCTGCACGGCGCGCTCCTTTTCAATCCGGATCTGGGCGAGGAGATGGTCCCGCCGAAAGCTCTCTTGGTTAAGCCAGGCACAGCAGCCGAAATAGAGAAGTCCGAGGGCGCACGTGGGCAGCGCCACAAGCAGAACGAGATGGAGTTGAATCCCGATGGGGACGGAGGCCGCTTTCGCCGGGGCTGGGACAGGCCGTTTAGGCGCAGCGACACCGTGACGCTGGGCCGGTGGTCTTGCGAGTGGACTTCTTGCTGTTGGCATTTCACGCTCCTGGTTTTAAGGTAATGGAAGGCGTCGTGCGGCACGTAAGCGTCCACTACGTGCCCGTGGATTACGACGCAGCTCCTCATCGGAGGGGCGTACCGGTTTCTTTGTAAGGATTTCGAGCACGGGAGTCCGAGAGGAGGGGTTGGGAACGACGGGCGGTGCGGCGTCGAGGCCCACATGCTTACCGGCTTTATAGGCGAACAGGCGTTTTACGATACGATCTTCTAGGGAATGAAAGCTAATGACAACGATACGTCCGCCCGGGTTCAGGCGTTCGATGGCGGCGGCGAGCCCGGTCTGTAGCTGTTTCAGCTCATCGTTAACGGCGATTCGAAGGGCCTGAAAGGTGCGGGTGGCGACATGGATGGAGCGTGGCCAAGCGCGGCGTGGCACGGTGCACTCCACCAACGCCGCCAGTTGGCCGGTTGTTTGAATGGGGCGGCCTTTCTTGAGTTCCGCGTGAATGGCGCGCGCAATGGGCCGTGCCCAGGGTTCCTCGCCGTACTCTTTCAAAATCCGCTCCAGCTCCGTCTCCGAAACCCTTCGAAGAAGCTGCGCGGCCGTTTCACCCTTGCTTCTGTCCATGCGCATATCGAGCGGTTCATCTCGGCGAAAGCTAAACCCGCGCGCGGCGTCGAGTTGATAGGAAGAGACACCCAGATCGAAGAGGATGCCATCGAAGGTTGTCGGTGCGCCAATGGTGGTATCAAGGATTTGGCCGAGATGGCCAAAGTCGCCATGAAGCAGGAGAATATGATTTTGCGAAGAAAACTGTTTTAAGGTACGTTGGGCAGCGGCAAGCGCCTCGGCGTCTCGGTCAAGCCCGACGAGCGTGCCGTGAGGGCGGATGTGCTCCGCGATGACGAGGCTATGACCGCCGCCTCCGACGGTAGCGTCGAGGAACGTTTCGCCTGGGCGCGGGGCAAGAAACTGCAGCGTCTCCTGGAGGAGCACGGGTTGGTGGTTGTAGCGTTCAATCGAGTTCGTCATCATATCAAGCGGTACCCTCCTGTGTCGGCACGGTTTCGCCTGGGGTGGGGCGGGTTGGGGCGGCGGACACTCCTGCCACGGGTTGGAGGCTCAAGCGATTGCGCGACGCAATGCCCGCCTCCTGTTCCGTAAGGTGTTCGCTCCAAGCGCGCCATCCGGCACGGCTCCATATCTCAAGGCGCGTTCCGCTGCCGATAATCACCACAATGTCGCCCTCCTCCATCCCGGCCCACTCGCGGAAGTGACGGGGGATGGAGAGGCGGAACTCGCGATCGGGACTAACAAATTCGCAGTTCCCGAACATACGTTGGAGGAAGATAAGGTCGGGATCAAGCTCATCGTAGAGGGAGGAACTGATCAGTTGGTTTTCAAGGGCTTCCCAAACCGGCAAGGGGTAGGCACGAATATGGTGATCGGGGCCTATGGTAAGCACGAATTTACTCCCCAGCGTTTCGCGGAAGCGCTGCGGAATGATCACACGCCCTTTATCATCAAGTGCGTGCTCGAAGCGCCCCCACATTCGCAAAGCGGGAGAGTCGATCAGCATAGCGCCCTGTCCTCTTGCCTCGTTAGAGGAAGTCCTCATTTAGAAATTTTGGGATAAGAACTCCACTTCGTTACCACCAAGTTCCTACCGAGTTACCACTCTACCCCACAATTCTACCAGGTTCGTGGAGGCCTGTCAATAGGACAGCAGGAAAAATTTTCTTTTTTGGGGAACGTAAAAAAGAAGAGGAGGGGGAAAGATACCATGTTTGAATCGTTATGGATGCCGAACTACGGTTTTCGGATGACCGGGAACATTTTTGGGGGGCGAACGCCGGCTGCCATTCTCGCCCGGTGGGACGCTTATACCTACTCCGCTTCTCTCATTGCCAGGTACGAGTTGACGCTCTGGTTTGAGCCCGAGTGGAGGGTTGCAAAGGCTTTGGCGCGGCGTTTTCCCCACTGCACGGTGCTCTCTATTCCGGAGGAATCGTACACGCCCTCTCTTTTTCGAGTGCCTGGCTGGCGCCCCAAGCGTCCTCAGCCGATACTTTGAATTCGTAGAGGTTGTTCCCTCCCCCTACCCTCTCCCAGGGGAGAAGGTTTCTCTCACCCAGCCTTCTCCCAGAGGGAGAGGGGGACTTATTCCGCCCTAAAGCCCGCTTGCACAGGAGATAGGAAGCGGTGCGTTCACATCCTACTTAGGGCAAAAGCTGAATGCAACGAGCCCTGTAAACCCGTCAACTCCTGTCAACTCCAACGTGAGACCATACAGCTCTCTCAAACTAAATAAAGCTACTCCATCTGTTTCGTGCTGCAGGCAACGCGAAGCCAATCTATAGAGCTAGGACTCTATTTACAAAGCCTACAACCTCAACGATAACCTCCTTTTAAACCATGTCTACTAAACCCTTCTCTGCTTAATCGTTCTCTGCCTTGCTTTCAGAGGACTCCGCTCGTAACAGCTCCGTTCGATCCGCTGTGCTCGAACCTGGCGTCCGCAACAGCGTCTTGACTTCCTCGTCCCTAGCCTTTCAACGCTGTAAAGACACTGTCAACGCTTGGCGTAATGGAGGTTCTTCACAGCCTTCCAAGCAGGTGGAGAGAGCCTTTGCCAACTCTTGCTTCTCGGAAAAACCGCTCAGATGAACTGCTCCAGACAACAAGAAGGATCGCGACCATAGGAGCGCAGATCTGCGCTCACAGTTGGGCGGCTTCAGCCCACTTTGCGGTCTTGCGCCTGCGCCCTTGGTGTGCCCGCACCCGTCCGCCCCTCAAGGGGCTCCCTCTTCGAAAGATAATCGGAGAAGAAACGGAGGAAGTCTCCCTAACAAAAAGAAAAGCCCCTGCACCCCAAACAGTGATGCAAGGGCCTCGTTCCGAGCCGCCCAGCCCGGATGATTAGCTTGGCATGAACGGAGACGGAGGCATTGCCCCGCCGTTGGCCATCCTGTAGCTTACATATTCGCCCACATAAAGGTTGAACCCGGAGGGTGGCTTCCCGCTTGCCGCCTGATTCCAGGCGTCTTTGGTTGCCTGATCCTCTGCCTGCCAGGCCGCTACAGCCGTAGTGAAGTAGTCCCTGATATAGAGCTGATTAGCCGTCCTGGGATTGGAAGGGATGGCATACTGCCTGCTGTAGTTGATCCCCTTCCACTTGGCATAGACCATCGTATCTGCAAAGGCGCCGCTGGCATCAATGGACATCAAAGGCCCGGTTACTTTTGCTATATTCTTCTCACCTCCTTAAAAGCGCAGATTGCAAGCCTTCATGGGGCAAACACAGATTTCCCCTCTACTAATAGTGGGGGTTCAAGGGTATGGCGGGAGACAGGCGATTTTCCGCTTGACTTTCTCCACCCATATTCATATAATTATTGCGATAGGGCTAAACAGAGGGACCGTCTTAGGGAAACCGGGAGTAAAACGAATATGCGCAAGACGACGATCGAACTTACCGAGGAGCAGTATTTCTTCCTAAAGGAGAAAGCCCTGGAGCTTCAGAAGCAGAAGCAGAACGCCTCCATTGTCTCCATCATCCGTGACCTGGTTGAGAAAGACCGGCAGGAGTGGGAGAGCAAGCAGAAGGAAAGGCAAGGGTAACAGCCATGCGTAAACTTTCGGAGCAGGAGATCGAGCGAATCGTAAGCCTCCTCAGGGAAGGCAAGCCCTTGCCGGAGGATTACAAAACAAGCCTTTTTGATACCAAGAAGGAATACGAGCTTGTCTATGCCGACAAGGAACGGGAGGAGGACATCCTGGCCGACACCATAGCCGTGCCGTTGCAGCCGATCAAGACCTTCCGTAACGGTGAGGACGGCAGTGGCTTGTCCGATATTTCTCGTCTTGACCAGCACCTGCTGGAGCATTTCAGGAGCAAGTTCGTTCTTCAACCCATGCTCAATCGCTCTCTTGTCAGTTTTCAAGCCAATAAAAATAGACCTATCTATCGTTGGTACAAATTCAAAGAGGCCTTTTCAGCTTCATTGGTCGAGTATCTGCTTCAAAGGTATAACATCCGTGCGGGCAGAATTCTAGACCCCTTCGCGGGGAGTGGAACAACCCTTTTTGCCGCAAGTGCGATGGGTATAAATGCAGATGGCATCGAAATTCTCCCCATAGGTCAGCAGATCATTACCACGAAGAAAATCTTGGACGCAGAGTTTACACCTGACGACTTTGAACGCTTACGGCAATGGTCTGCTTTGCGGGTTTGGGAAAAATCAGAAAAGGGAGTTCCCTTGCCAGAGTTGCGCATCACCCAGGGGGCTTATCCCGAAAGGACAAGGGAAGCCATCCAGAAGTATTTGGGCGCTTGTCAAGAAGAGAACGTCCGAGTTCAGGCGGTGTTACGCTTTGCATTGCTTTGCGCTCTAGAGCCAGTTAGTTTTACACGTAAGGATGGACAATACTTGCGCTGGGATTATCGTTCTGGGCGCACCCAGGGGAAGAAACCTTTTGACAAAGGTGAAATCTTGAGTTTCGAGAAAGCCATTTGCGAGAAGATCAATGAAATTGTATCCGATATTTCTCGCACTCACCCGACTAGTCTCCTTCCTCCGGAGAAATATCAGGGAGAAATTCGCCTGTATGCTGGATCGTGCCTCGAAGTCTTACCAAAGCTTCAGGAGAATTCTTATAATGCTATCGTCACCTCTCCACCATACTGTAATCGCTACGATTATACGCGGACATACGCACTTGAGCTGGCTATACTTGGCATAAATGAAAAAGAGTTGTCGAATCTGCGCCAGGCAATGCTCAGCAGCACAGTCGAAAATCGTGCGAAAGAACTACTTAAGATGAATCCAAAATGGAAAACCGCGCTCGCTGCTGCTGATGAGCAAGAGCTGCTACAGGCTATCTTGAAATATTTGGAAGCCCAAAAGGCGCGAGGAGAACTGAACAACAACGGTATTCCCAGAATGGTCAGAGGCTATTTCTACGAGATGGCGTGTGTCATTGCTGAGTGTGCACGTGTCCTCAAGCCTGGTGCATTGCTCTTTATGGTCAATGACAATGTTCGATATGCGGGTGCGAGCATTTCAGTGGATATGATTCTCTCTAACATCGGCGAGAAACTGGGCTTTCAAGTGGAGAATATCCTTGTTCTACCTAATGGCAAGGGCAACAGCAGTCAACAAATGGGGGAGCATGGGCGCGAAGAGCTTAGAAAATGCATTTATGTTTGGAGAAAGCAGCAATGATCAAACGCCCGTACCACGACCATCTTGAATCCAGTGAAGACCTTGTGACCACCTATGAAGCTACTCGCACTGGTTTTGTGGCGCTTGCCCTTGAGAAAAACCGACGCGCTACGCCGTTTGTTGTGGAAGCGAGAGCGCTACAAGAAGCTGCATCAAAGGCAAAAACACCCATTGACTTGCTTAACATCAATGGCATAGAGACTGGACTTTTGACAGCCGCTGGTTTGTCTGACAAAGCTCTTGTTCACTTACAGTCCGAAGACAAGATAGAAGCTATCAAGAGTCTCATCAAGAATTTTCTCGAGCCGGCCGGAGAGAAATTTGTTGAAGAATTGGTTTACAGGTTTCTATTGACACGTGGAGATGCGCTCGGCGGCTCAATGCGAAACATTGGTGGTGCATTAGCACAGAGAAAAATCACCCGCGCTATCGTTTCAACCCTCAGAATCGCTGGCATTGAATACAGGTGGCAGCACTTAATGACCAGGCAGTGGATTGATGTAAGTGGTGATGATGCGGAAATAGAGTTGTCTTTACGTGGCCTGAGCTGGCGAATCCAAGGCAAACATCGCACCCTGATTTACAATCTGACTGTACCGTTGGTTAAGAGCAATGTAGATATGTGCTTGTTTAGCCTCGATCCGCAGGAATTACAAGCTACTGAGTTTAAAATCCCCGAATCATACTTTGCCCTTGGTGAACTCAAAGGCGGCATAGATCCTGCAGGGGCAGATGAACATTGGAAGACCGCACGCGCAGCCATCGACCGTATACGCCAAGCATTTTCCAAAGCAGGTTACTCTCCTCACACTTTCTTCATTGGGGCAGCAATTGAAAGAAGAATGGCAGACGAGATCTGGAATCAATTAGAGACTGGCTTGCTCAGCAATGCTGCAAATCTGAATAACCATAGACAAGTTGCATCAATATCTCGATGGCTATGCGGATTGTAGAACATAGCGCCGCCCACCACGCGCTTGCACCTGACGCCGCACCAAATCCGCCATTGAGGACAGCCTTGTCGGGAAAGGCAAGCGGACCCTGGTTTTGAATGACGAGGCACACCATTTAATGAGTCCTTCTGATACCGCCCTCAAGAAGTGGAAGGAATTTTTGCTTGATCCAAAATACGGGTTCAAATTCATCGTGAATGTCTCCGGCACCTGCTATATCGGGGACGACTATTTTACGGATGTCATTCATCGCTTTTCCCTGAGGGATTCCATTGAGCAGAAGTTTGTCAAATCCATCCGCTATGTGGCGGAGGACTCCTCAGGAGGCGAGGACGAGAAGTTCCAAAAGATTTACGACAATCACATTGAGAACAAGACCGTCAAGTACCGGGCAGTGAAACCCATCACTATCCTGGTTACGAAGAACATTGCCGCCTGCAAGCGCCTCACCGAAAAACTGATTGATTTCCTTGCCGAGAAGGAGAAGATCAGCAAGGAGCAGGCGGCGGCGAAGGTCTTGATCGTTACCTCTGCCAACGAGCACAAAAGCAACATTCCCATCCTGCGGCGGGTGGACGACAAAGACAATCCCATCGAGTGGATTACCTCGGTCAGTATGCTCTCCGAAGGCTGGGATGTGAAAAACGTCTTTCAGATCGTCCCCCACGAGGAGCGGGCGTTTAATTCAAAACTTCTGATTGCCCAGGTCTTGGGAAGAGGCTTGCGGGTGCCTGAGGTTTACAAGGGAAATCAGCCGGTTGTAACCGTCTTCAATCACGACAAGTGGTCCAGTAGCATCAAGCACCTGGTAGATGAAGTTTTGGAGATCGAGAGGCGCATCCACTCCTACCCGGTGGAGAAGAAAGAGGACTACAACTTTGACCTTTACAACATTGATTACAAGCGGATCGAGGAGGAGGTAGAGTATCCGCAAGAAGACCCCTATGAACTCCTCAAAAAAGGGTACATCACCTATTCAAGCCAGGCTGAGGAGGTTGAAAAGAGCACGACTTACACCAGGGCGGTCAGCGGGGAGCAGGAAGTCAAGAAGACGCTGATTGAATTCAAGATGTATTCTGTGGAAGAGGTGGCGCAGGACGTCTTCAATCGCCTTCTCATTTTTGATCAGGAGGCAGGAACCGAATATAGCAAAAACTTCCCCAAGGGAAAGATTGCAGAGATCATCAGAAACTCCCTTGAAAGAATCAAAGACAAAAGTGGCAAGGTAAGCGAGACAAACCGTAACCAGACCTTAGCGGCGTTTGGCGTCATCAGAAGAAAGGGAGCAAAGAGCCTTCGGCTCAGGATTGAGGCAAAGGACCTCATCAAAATAAACACTAGGGAGATCAAAAAGAACAGCCTCGGCGTGGGCGCTCTCCGGCGTGATTGCACCATATTCTACGACGACTATTCCTTGAGACTGGGGGAGGCGACGGACAGAAAGCTGTTGAAGGAGCTTGAAGAGGATGAGAGCCTGCCAAGATCGGCCTTGATAAAAGTTGAGAACAAATACAATTTCAAGACCCCGCTTAATGTCGCCCTGGCTTCCTATGAGCCTGAGCGCAAGTTTATCCGAGGATTGACTTCCGAGGAGACGGCGAAGTCAATTGATGCCTGGATCAAGTCCACGGATGTAGGTTTCTACAGTATTGAGTATTCCTGGCGCAAAGGGGAACACCCCAAGCAGGGAAGTTTTAACCCTGATTTCTTTATCAAAAAAGGCAACGATATTGTTGTGGTGGAAATCAAAATGGACAACGATGTCTCGGACGAAAACCGGGCCAAGCTCCGGTATGCCAAAGAGCATTTTGAGCGAGTCAACGACTTGCAGAAAGAGCAGAGGTATTATTTCAAATTCCTCTCCCCTGGCAGCTTTGACCTGTTTTTTAAGGCGCTCAGGAACGGCGCTTACAAGGACTTCAAATCCGAGCTTGAGGCAAAGTTAGAGCAGTAGATTGACGGAGGTTAAGGAATGCCCCGACACCGAAGCCTAAATCTAAGGAAATTTATTGATTCAATCCCTGAGCCTCTGATTGAGGAATATTTCGGGCAGAAGGTTGGCGGTGGGGTACCCCTTTTGCCTCGATTGGTTGCGAGGCAATCGCGTAAAAACCATTCAGCGGACTTCATTTTTAGCGTCCTTTCTTGGACTCGTCTTCCCTTACCGCGCAATTGATTCAGCTAATGTCCCAAAAATCATTATTCCAAAACAGAGGGTATAACCTTGTAGATCGGCTAGTCCCATTTGTCACATTCTTGGCCTGTATCCATTTCTAGACACCTTCCATGAACCGCCAATACCCCTCTCTAAGCGCATAAACACACACAACCTTACGCCCCTCCGCCCTCCTGACGACGCTTCTCGCGCTTCCGTATCTGCGTCAGTAAGAGCAACAGCACAATCCAACTCACCAACACAAGGCCCTCCACTACCCGGAGCTTAACCAACATAGAAACTAACCACTTCTGCTCCATCCCATCCGCTAACGTGTTCTCCCGAGGGGATACCTCCGAATACCGTATCTCCACTCCACTCCCAACCGCCGGCTCCTCATCCCCTAACAGGCCGCTCGAACCCCTGTAAACAGAACCCTTTACCCTAAACTCATACTCTATTGTCTTCCCACCCTCCATCCCTGCTACCACATCCCGCACCACCCCTTCCGCACGTGACCCGCTCGCCAGCAACCTCTCTACCTCCCGTAAACGCTGCTGGAACTGAACAATACGCCACTGCAAAAGGCCGAGCGTCAACACACCTAGCACCCCACATAGCCCGATCGCTTGACGGAGCTGTTCTCCTCTCGACGTAGACCGCCCAAAACGCTGTCTTAGGCGCATCCCCTTTTCCTCCTTTCTGTCTTTTAACTACCCTCGCTCCTCCCCATCCTCTTCGGGTTGTGAGGACGGGGAAGGGCTGCCCGAAGCTGAACCGCCCTCAACCGGATGAAGCAGGCTCGCCTCCGAACCTTTCTCCCCTCCAACCGCTGGATGCAAAAGATGGCTCTGTTGCGTCCCTAGCTCATCCATCCGAGCCCCTACACGAGACAACAAACTCTCTAAACTGACCTGCCGGTGTGACCAATGCGCCAGCGCACAGTTGGGGTTTCCATACGCTCCCGCACTGNTGATCAAACGGTACAGCTCCTTCACATCCGCATAGCTCCCACACCGAACAAACCAATCTACCACCAACACAAAAAACGACGCGTCCGGATAAGCGCATAACATCCGCTTCTCCATCTTATCCAAAACACGAAACTCGTCGCANGACAGAGACGGCAACANCCGTTTCAAAATCTCCACCACAATACGGCTCGTGCGCGTGGTGTCCACCTCGCCCTTTATCGGTATCGGCAGACTACGCACGAGCTGCAAAAACGCCACTTTTAATCCGTCCGGATTGNCCCACCTGCTGTAAATAGTAGAGCATGTCCTCGGTGGCTTTCACTGTTGCCGCTGGGCGAGTCGCTGCCGAATAGGTTCCACGGAGGCACCAGCACATAGACCCAGCAAAGCCCGACAAACACCCCGACCCAAACCAGGCTCCACAAGACCACAGGCAGCACTTGCAGGGAAGCCAGCACGGTCACGGAGTAGGCCACGCCGTAGGCATAGAGGAGGCTCACCATCAACAGGGTGAGACAGCCCCATCGCCACTGTCTTTCAACTTGGGCTTCAGAGAGGTTCAGTCCTTTACCGAGACGCGCGCGCACCTCCTCTGGCGAGGCCTCTATGGCATTGGCTGGGTTGGCAAGCTGCCGAAAAAACTGCCGGGTCGCGTCGTTAAGGCAGGTTTTGGGGATGGCGATGCTGGTGCCGGCTCCCACGACCACGAGGGCATGCCGCTCCGACTCGACGGCATAGATCTTGTCGAGGGGAATGCGTCGTTCCTGTCCTTTTTTGAGCGCGACGAGGGCTCCATCGGCGATGCGTATCTGGGCTTCATACAACCGCCGACACAGGTCTAGGGCATTTCCCACATGTACAACGGCCGTCAAGATAAACAAACAAATAAGGAAAGCAGGAACTATATCTAGTGCCGCTGCGTCGCTGGGTGTCTGCCCATGCTCATAGTTAGAGACGACAAAGGAGATAGCCAACATGTCGGTGAGCCCCACCATCAAAACCCCTGTGAGGACAGCGCCTCTCCAGTGTTTGAGGCGCTGCCAGCGGCTGAGGGGGCGTTGAGGGCATTGAAACGAAGGGATTTTGAGGTTTGGTTCCATAGGTCGCCTTTCTCTAGGACTGGCTCTATCAACAAGTGAGGTCGGCCGCTGCGCCAAAGAGCTGCAGGTGGAATGCAGCAGATATTACCACGATATATTACTCGATAAACACACTCTAAAGCCATTTTCTCAAGGGTACGAACTAAGAAGCATCCGGGCGAGGGTATCTAAAAGCCCTCCATGGTCAAAGGCGGGTATGCTGGCCTACTCCGTTTCGGAACCCGATGTCGGATGCAGTAACTCCCACTTCTCCTCTCTCTGCGCGCGCAACAGCTCTTTGCCTGCGTGAGACGCAAAATAATCTTCCAGTGAGGCAAGGCTCTGTTCGACGACTTGCTTTAACTCCGGATCCGGGACGTAAACTAAGAGTTCCAGCCATCTCTTGCTCGCGGCGTCACCTACCTTGCCTAAAGCACGAAGGTCCGCCAATACAAAACGACGTGGCAAACCCGCTAAGCTCTGCCCCTTGCTCAGCAACGATACGCTCAGGAAACGATGCAGAAACTCTAAATACGCGCCTTTCCACCAACCGCGATCACCCGCTTCAACCCCTTCTAATAAGCGAACCAGCTCCGGCCAAAACCATGTCATTAATGGATAGCGCGCCTCTGTGTAAAGCTGGGGAGGATCGTTGTACAGCGCCTCATAACTCTGTCCCCATCGCACAAACTCCCCACACAAGCCCATAAACTCTTTCGCTTGCCAGTAACCTATCTGATACGCCACAAAAAACTGTACCCCCATCTGTAACAGGCTCTCTAAGCCTTCCTTCCCTTCCGGATGGAGCTGGCATAAAGCGCTTTCCCATGCCGACTCCCAGCGTTTCCAACAGCCTCCCAACCCCAAAAAGCCCGTCCAGCAGAGGGCATACACGAGCCCCCCTCCCAAAAAGCCGGCGACGTTGCTTTTGATGAGGGTTATCAGCATCCACGCCATGAACAATGGCAGGCCCATTATCAGCAAAATCAGGTACCAGCTCATTGTCCGGCACTGAAGACGTTGAACGCGCAAAAACTCCCTTATCTGCGCGTCCACGGGGGCGTGTTCCCATCGTGCGCGCGACGGAAAAGGGTGCCAGGCTTCCCGCCTGCTTGGCATAGTTGCGCCCTCTCTCTTCTTGCTACTTGCCTCGGACATAACGCTTCCCCAAATAGCGCAGATAACCGACAGCTAAAACTCCCAACGGGACCTCCAGCACTTGCACCAACCGTAATGCCCGTATCAGGCTCTGCAACCAATCCGCCTCCACTCCATTGGCTAGGGTATTGATGTGCGGGTTCGATGGGAGATAGACGATCGGGATTGATTGACCTACTGCTGGAGAGGCCATTGCGCCCAAAGGGCTCTTACCGGTATATTCGGAACCGTTCACTTGAAACACATAGTGCACCCAATCCCCTGAATGGCGCGTCCACTCCACCTGGGTCACTTGCCCCTGCACCCGTACGCCGTGCTGTAGGGCTTGGTTGACCTCTTCTAAACGATGACTGTAGCCTTGTATTAGAGATGGCATCATGCCTATAGTTAGTACTAACAGTACAACAAGACCTATCACCATCAGTTTGATTCTTTGCTTCATCGAAAAACGCCCCTTGCTCGAGATCATACTCTCTTTCTCAAAATCCGATCCTTCGTCAGCGAGTGGAACCTCATTAGCCGCTGGGGTGCTTTGGGTTGCTTCCGGCTTTGCTGCCTCTTGAGAGCTCGTATCTAAGCAGTTCCGAACCCTTTCCGGCAAACAAGATAAGACAAACGCGATGATCTCTTCACGGTTGGGGTCTATCGGCCAAATGCAAGTGAACTCGGTGCCGTCTGGTCCGTAGATAAGAAAGGTGTCTGGGATGCGCCTCGCCCCTCCGCCGGTTGTATAGCGGGTCACCGTTTGAACGGCCACCCGTGATACCTCGGCATAGGGGAGACGCCGCTTTTTGAGACCATTAAACACCACGATCCCGTCGGTATGAAAGCAACGGTAGCCCACCATTCTAGGCCAAACGAACGCTAAAAGGAACAACAGCATCCCGAACGTGTAGATCCGGATACCGAGCATATTCGGCTCGAAAAAGCTTATTACGTTGACAAACCCAAGCAGAAGAAAGATACAGCCGAGAAAGGCCCACAAGATCACCACGCCAACGGTTCCACAGCCAATGCTAAGCGTACGCCAGTCGCGCAGCACATAAGGCGGATGAAACGGCTCGGTATCGTTCCTGAGAATAGATTTGTTTTGGGTCTGCATGTACCTATTTTACCTCGCTTAAGTCTCCTTTTTTGGACAAGATATTCCGAAGGTTCCTAGCATCAAGTCAATAAGGCCGATAGCCCCACCAATTCCACTAGGTGTTCTTGGCATGTGAAACACTGGCTCGCCTTCATCGGATGGCATAAAGGTTAATGCCTCCGACGTACCCTATCGGGTCGCGGGTTAAGAACCTGCCAGCAGCCACATCGTAGTACTGATGACCTCGCAAGCTTAACCCCCTCTCCCAATCCGTGTCACTTAATGGGTAAGTCGAAAGCGTTTTCCAATACTGCCTAGAGCGCCACTAAGACTGTACAGGGCGCACATCAGAACTGTATCCCCCTCTACACTCCCGCCTTCGCGATTGATAAGCCCCTCAAAAATCTTTCGGTACTGACCACAAAGAAGCTCTAGCTCCTCTAGAGCGCGTGGATATAACACTGTCAAATACTTCTTATCCGCTAACCACCGCGTAAAACGGACACGCTTGGGGGCGTCCCACAATACTTCCTGAGGCGACCCAAACGCTTCCTGTAAAACCCTTCCACACTCTTCTATCCCTACCTTCCAACAAAGCCGCCCCGTTTTATACAGGTGAACTCCCAAGGTAAACCAGTCATCCTGAGTAAATAAGACCTTTGCTTCGAGGCCTATCTCACTAGCGTGCCCCGATAAGCTCCACTTGAAGCTCTCTAGCTCTTCATCACTTCCCGTCGCAGATAACCCCTCCAGTAACTTCAAAATCGCACTGCTGTGTTCATAAAAACGAACCATGCAACATAAACTATAGTCTACTTCCTGATAACTCAAACCCTTGACCCGCACCTGACCTTCCGCTTCTCTTGCCAGCTTCTGATCGCTAAACAATGGATGCAACCGCCGATACAAACGCTTGACCAACTTGTAATCTAATTTCAAACTCGTAACACAACTCTTGTCCTCAAATACCCGCTCCGGTTGATAGGGCTCGAGAGAAATCGGCTTGTGTTGTCGCGGGGTCAAATGCGTTGCCTCCTCCTCCAAAGCCGCCTCACCAAAGGGAGGGGGGAGCACTGGAAGCCCCAGAGCTTCCACCCGCTGCCAAAACTGCTCGGCCCGCTTCTTTCTCTCTGCCTGCACCTGGCGTTCTAGCGCGATGATGGGCACACATGACGCTTCATAGACCGCTCCTCTGAGCGCAAACAGCTCGGACACCAGATCGGCCAAATGAACCCATATCCCCCGCAGCGTACGCGCCTTCCATAAACTTTCTAACACATACAAGAAACGATGGCCTACTCGTTGTAGCGCCTGGTGCGAATGCAACCACCACCAAACAGCGCGCTCCGTCAGGCCTAAACCCGAGAGGTGCTCCTTCAGCCCCTCGATTTCGGGCTCCTCCCCCATGGCCTCCGTCCATAACAAGCTGGACTGCCGCTCCTCTCCGCGGCTCTTTAGTGCCGAGTTCACGATAGGATCCAAAAAACGGTACCATTCGCAATCGAAAAAAATCGGCTCGAAACTCTCGGTACTCTCGTAGAGCATCGGCTGAAAATCGTAAGTTGCCTCTTCAATCAATTCCTGCAAATAGACTAGAGTCCTTGCCCACCGCTCTCGGCTCGTCTCCTGACACAACACCTGCCAACAGGCACGTGCTTTCCAACAAAAACGGCCAAGCTCCAAGCTCATCCCTAACACATAGCCAATCGAAGGCATCAGGGAGAGAAATTGTCCCGCCTCATACTCAGGAGGAAGAAGGAGGGGTATCCTCTGTACCGCTCCGCCTGCCAGGCTACTATATGAAGAAAAGTTATCCCCTTGCTTCTTAGCGATCCGTTCAGCCAACAACGCCAGCCGATTGGCCTGAGCGTAGAGTTTACAAAACACTCTAGCCTGTGCGGTTCCCTCGAACAAAGGCGAAAAACGTTCCTCCATAGTTGCCACCTCCTTGCTACGTAAAAGACACGTAACAACATGGCGTTGTACAACACCATTGTAGCAAAGCTGCGAGGAGTCTTCAAGGGCTTTGCAAGAAATTTTTTGGGGAGATGAGTGGTCGTAAAAAGCAGCTGGCAGAGACCATTGCCATATCACAAAGAACGACTTGCTTGCGCTCGCTCCTTGCTATGGGAGAAATGGGTAGAAGGCACTCATCGGCAAGAGAAAAACGGGGTCAGAGATGCGAAACGGATGATTTGAGAGGGGGCGAAAGGAGCGTTTGCTCGTTGGCGATGTATCGCGCTGTGGCGACAAACACTAGGCTCCAACATGGGGTAGACTCTCTGTTAACGCAAAACATAGCTGTTGGAGGAGCTTTTGGAGACCACAACAACCATACCAAGCGATATTTTACAACAGGCCGAGCGCTTGAAAAGAGGCACGGCCGGGGTCATCCCGGAGGGGGGCTGGAGGAGAAGCTGTGGAAGGCGCGACAAGAGAACCGACCCCTGCGCATTAAGTTGGGATTAGACCCCACGGCGCCGGATATCCATCTCGGTTTCGCCGTCGTCTTGAGAAAGCTGAGGCAGTTTCAGGACCTTGGGCATCAGGTGGTGATCATCGTGGGAGATTATACCGCGCTGATAGGAGACCCCTCAGGCCGATCGACCACCCGACCCATGCTCTCGCAGGAGGAGATAGCGGCCAACGCCCGCACCTATGTGGAGCAGCTGACGCGCATTCTGGATCGCGAGCGGACGGAGGTGCGCTTCAATAGCGAGTGGCTGGGGCGACTTACCTTTGCCGATGTCGTGCACCTCGCAGCGAAGATGACGGTGGCGCAAGTTTTACAGCGAGAGGATTTTGCCAATCGCTACGCTCAAGGCCTGCCGATAGGCCTGCACGAGCTGCTCTATCCTTTGGCACAGGCGTACGACTCGGTGGTGATCAAAGCCGATATCGAAATGGGCGGGCTCGACCAGACGTTCAATATTTTGGCCGGTCGCGACCTCCAACGGGAGATGGGACAAGAGCCCCAGGTAGCCCTCTTCATGCCCCTGCTTGTGGGGCTGGACGGCGTGAAAAAGATGAGCAAGTCGCTGGGGAACTACGTGGGGATAACGGAGCCGCCCCTCGATATGTATGGAAAGCTAATGTCTATTTCCGATGCGATGATGCGCGACTATTTTGTGCTCTGTACCGATGTTCCTCTTGAAGAGATAGAGGAGTTGTTGCAGCGGGCGTCGAAAGGAGAGGTGAATCCAAAGGACGTTAAACGGCGGCTAGCCCGCGAGATCGTGACGATCTATCATGGGGCGAAGGCGGCAGAGGAGGCCGATGTAGAGTGGAACCGCGTGCATGCGGCGGGAGAGCTGCCCACGGAAGTGCCCGAAGTGGCGATCGGGCCGGAACATGCCCGCGAGGGGCGTATCTGGATATGCCGACTGCTGGTGGCAGCCGGCCTGGCGAAAAGCAATAACGAAGCCCGCCGTCTCATTGAACAGGGTGGGGTGGAACTCGACGGTAAGCGCGTGCAGGATGCAAGTGCCGAGTTCGACCTGGCAGCGCTGGAGGGTAGACTGCTGCGCGTGGGAGCACGGCGCTTCGTGCGTATACGAACAGGGTAGAACAGAATGCAAGAGGCGAATAGTCCCCAATCAACAAAGGGAAGAGGGTGGCCCGCCGAGAGGCTGCAGCGTATCGGAAAAAAGGCCGCTCTGTCCGTTTTGATTGGGGGGCTTTTCGTTTGGCTGCTAGCCGGGCATGCCCCGAATCGAACGGCGCCTCCAACACAGAGCGGCATGAGAAAGGACTATCTGGTACCGCCTCGGTTTGATACCCTACAGGCGGACCCGCGCGATACCCACGTGCTCTACATCGATCCCCTTCACCTGCCGCCCCCAGTTTCTGCCCCGCTCTATGTGGCCAATCTGGCGGAGGATTGTGGCGGTTACCTGGTTTCCGTGCGACAGGTGCTCTGTGGGCGAGCGCATCTGTTCGGCAATGTGGCGCCCATAGTGCACTTACCCGCTGCAAAACTCATCGTGAGCCTCCAGGTGATGTCGGTGCAGCACGATCTGCACGACATTAATATAGATGCTCACTCAAAGGTTTACGCCAAGGACGACACCGGCAAGGAGTTAGTGGGGAGCTATCTTAGTAATTTTCGCTTCCCAGGAGGAATCGGAGCGCTTTTCGAGTTACCGGCTCCGTCGCCCTCTGCGCGGCTGCTTACCTACTTTGCCGGCACCTTGGTGCTCTCTTCCCTTTCGCAAGAGGAGAAGTTTGCCGAGCGCTACGAGTCGCGTCTCTATCCGACTTTAAGCCAACTTAGCCCCCATCCGCAACCTCTTCCACAGCCGCCGCCTGTCCAGAGAGTCCCGTTCCGGATATCCCATGTTCCGTTGCCGATAGCCACGCACATCTATGGGCTGCTTTCTGCGCGTCTCCTGCCGAACGATCAACTGGGCAGGTTCGGCAGTCTGCCGAATCTCCTCTGTCTCACACGAACACAGGCCGCCGCTTTGCGCAAGCTCTTCCCGCCTTTTGTGCCCGACCCCGGCCCACTTCATCTTCCAAACCATCTGATCCTTTCGCCCTACACCTCTGGGCATTTCGTTGCGCCCATAGGCGGGATGAACCTCTCGCAGCTCGATTGTACCTTGACGCCAACCTTAGGCCGCTATGGCCTTATGCCCACAAGGCTCACGATAAAGCTCATGCGAGCGTCTGACGATAGAGCCCCACTGGTATGGCAGAGCCGTTTTGACTTTTGGGATCACGAGCCGGTGATTTTTATCATGCCATCACAGTGGTCGCCCGCTGGTGAGCGCCTCGCGGTCTGGATGGAGCTCTATCTCGATATGCCACCGCCTCTGGCCAACCCCGTTCCTCCTGGGCAGTGCATTCATCTTACGGTACCCGATGGCGAACTCGGTGGAGGGCTTACCGGCCGTGTGCTTGTGGAGGGAGCTCCGTTGGCGTTGGGTATCGCGAAGATCGCGCTTACCTGTGTGGAGGGGGCGGTGAAAGGGCAGGAAGATGAGGTGTGGCTGCCTCTGGATAAGGATGGACGATGGTTCCTTCAGGGGCTGTACCCGGGCAGATATGAGGTACATTTGCTGCAGGTACAACCCTACTTAAGTCCTTTTAGCGTCTCCGATGGTTTTCAGTGGGCGGACTATGTGCGTTTGCATAACGGTATCCAAAAGGGGGCTTGGCAGAACGCTATACAGCAACCGATCAAGGTGGTTGCCGGCAGCATGACGGCGCTGCAGGACTGGAACTATCTACCGGTATCGGGCGGCTCCATGCCGCCAGGGGTGGTAGCTCAGGGCAAACTGAACCCTTGAACGCAAGGAAGGATGCGTGCCGTACCACCACTGAATGAGGGCTGGTGGGTTGGGATCTTCATAGTCGCGTTCGGCAAAGCCGATAAAAAGCTGTGCCATCGCCCGATTGAGATGGGTTAAGCGAAGCGCAAAGGCGTCGGCGCGATGCTCAAGATAGCGCGATTCGAGGTTGGCCAGCGGCATTTGGATTTGAAGCAGCACGTAGAGGCAGAGAAACAGCGCCGGAAGTGCGGCGAGATCGGCTGGGCTCTCGATGCCCCATTTTCTGGCGAAGCGCTGTAGCAGGGTGGGGAACGCCTTGGACAAAACCCAGAGCAGCACGCCGGCTCCCAAAATGTTACTAAGAGTTATGATCCAAACATGTTTCTCCACGTAGTGCCCCATTTCATGAGCTACCATCACAAGCAGCTGATCGGGTGGGAGCGTTTTTAGGGCGGTGTCGTCAATGACAATACGGGTGGTGGGGCCAATGCCGGTGACGTAGGCGTTGACGTGGGTTGTTCGGCGGCTGGTGTTCTCAACGAGAATGACTGCATGACGGATGTGGGCTTTCGCTGCCAGGTTTTCAATGGCTTGACGAAGCGGCCCCGGAGGAAGGGGGCGATAGCGATTGAACAGGGGCGCGATAAAGATGGGCTGTATGACGTTGTTAAAGAGGATGAGCGGGGTAAGCGCCGCCCAGAGCCAAAGCCACCAGCGCTGTGGGCTGCGAAAGTAGACGACGTAACCAAGCCATAGAACGAGAATAAGCGGCAACGAGAGCACCCAGGATAGGGCGGTATCCTCCAGCCATCTGCCCCAACCCTCACGTGCAAACCCGAACTGTTTTTCCAGTAAAAGGCCTGCCATCCCCAGAGGCATTTGCCAGAGGAGAAACAGCAGCGAGAAGGCGACATAAAACAGTGCCAGCGCGCGCAACGGGGGCGGTTTCTCCGAATTCGGTTGGCGTGTTGTGAGACGATAGGCCAAACACCGAAGTTGTGCCGCAATGCCGAAGTGCAGGATGAGCCAGAGCCCCAGCCCGTGCCAAAAGATGCCAAAGAAGCCCAAGGCATATCCGAGGCGTTGGTAGGTGATGGCGCGCTGGGGAATATGAAATGCGACGGCGGGAGTGGGTGCCGCCAACAGGACGATGGGCACGGCAAGCAGCACAAGCCCTAAAAGAGCGATGCAGGCTGTTCGTGCTGCTTGCCGCATAAACGAGCCTACCTTTAGGCCACCGCGGCGAGGGCGGCGTCGTAGTTAGGCTCTTGGGTTATCTCGGGGACATACTCTACGTACTTAATCTTGCGATCGGGGCCGACCACGAAGACGGCACGGGCCAGAATCCGTTGCAACGGCCCTTCGGCGATGAGGAGGCCGTAGGCTCGGCCAAAATCGGCCGTTCTATGGTCGGATAGCACTTTGATCCGGTCAATATGTTCGGTACCGCAGAAGCGCGCTTGCGCGAAGGGCAAGTCCATGCTGACGGTAAGGACGGCGACGTTGTCGGGGAGCTGCGCGGCTTTTTGGTTGAAGGTGCGCGTTTGCTGCGCGCACACCGAGGTGTCCAGGGAGGGAACGACGGAGATCAGCAGGGTCTTTCCAGCAAAGTCGTCCAGTGTGGCGTCGCCGAGCCCGTCGGCAGCGTTCTGTTGCAGACGGAAGTTGGGGGCGGTGTCGCCCGGTTTCAGTTCGGGGCCTTCGAGAGGCACAGGGTTGCCCTTGAAGTTGACGGTTCGATGTGACATGGTTTTTATCTCCTTCTGATAGATAGCGTTGCACAGAGGGGCGCTTTTCAAAGCCGCTTTTTACGGCAAGATCGTCCGCAGGGGTTGAGCCGCAGCCGAGCCCTCCTCTACCTTCTCTAAGCAGCCGTCGAGCAGATAGTAGATGCGATCGGCTCCTTGGAGCATCAGGGGATCGTGGCTCACCACGATGACGGCGCCCCGATCTCGATAGGCCAGCAGCAGATCGATGACGGCGCGACCGTTGCTATGGTCGAGCGCGGCTGTCGGTTCATCGGCGAAGATCACCTCCGGCTCCTGCATCATGGCACGAGCAACGGCCAAACGTTGGCGTTCTCCACCCGAGAGGTGGGTCGGAAAGCTGTTGCGTAGATGCGCAATGTGCAGCTGTTGCAGCAGCTTGTCAGCCTTTTGGGCAGCATCCCGATCCGCCGACGCGGCGGCCACAAGCAGGTTTTCATGAACGGTAAGGTAGTTGATAAGGTAGGGATACTGAAACACAAACCCGAACTTCTCTCGCCGTAGCCGAACGCGCTCTCGCTCCGAAAGCGCGTAGAGGTCGGTGCCTTTGTAGAGCACTTTTCCCGCCACCGGCCGTTTCAGCCCGCTTAAGAGATAGAGCAGCGAGCTTTTTCCGGAGCCCGAAGGCCCCATCACGCCGAAGAATCCGGTTTCTGGAATGACCAACGAAATATCGCGTACGGCGTAGGCAACGCGATCTCCATCACCGTAACTTAGACTGATATGCTCGGCTTGCAACAGCATGAGGGCCTTTCATGTTTAGTAGATAGCCTGCTCGGTTTCCGGATCGAAGAGGTGACTCTTGGCCATGTCGAAGACGATTTCGAGCTTGCCACCCACTTTGGCCTTAGAGGCGCTATCAATCATCGCGATGAGGGAGATATCGTTGCTTTTAAGGTACATCTCCATGTCGCTACCGAGCGGCTCTACCACATCTACATCCACGGTAATGGTGTTGCCTGGGGTTGGCTGAACCAGCCCAGGCAGGCTTTTATCGTAGATGTCCTCAGGACGAATGCCCCAAATACAGCGTTTGCCCACGTAGCTACGCGCCTTTTGGGCCTGTTCTGGGGGCAGCGTTACCTGGAAGCTGCCGGCGTCCACAAGCAGCTCTCCATTGCGTTCTACGATGGTGGCAGGAACGAAGTTCATTGCGGGCGAACCGATGAAGCCCGCCACGAAAAGGTTCGCCGGATGGTTATAGAGGTTAAGGGGGGTGTCGCACTGCTGGATAACCCCGTTATTCATCACGGCGATACGATCGCCCATGGTCATCGCCTCCACCTGGTCGTGCGTTACGTAGACCGTGGTGATGCCTAGGCGGCGATGCAGCTTAATAAGCTCCGCCCGCGTTTGAACGCGGAGTTTCGCATCGAGGTTAGAGAGCGGCTCATCCATCAAAAACACTTTGGGCTCGCGTACAATGGCCCGTCCTAAGGCAACGCGCTGGCGCTGGCCTCCAGAAAGCTCTTTGGGTTTGCGTTGCAGGAGGTGTTTCAACCCCAACATTTCGGCCGCCTCGTTCACTCGCCGATCGATCTCCTCTTCGCTGAAGGCGCGTCGCGTATTGAAAGGCCAGGGCAGGTTTGTCGGCACCCGTTTTAAACGGAGGCCAAAGCTCATGTTATCGTAGACGTTCATGTGGGGATAAAGGGCGTAGTTTTGAAAGACCATGGCGATGTCGCGGTCTTTGGGCGACACATCGTTCACCACGCGGTCACCAATGATGATCTCCCCGGAGGTGGCCTCTTCTAAACCGGCGATCATGCGCAGCGCGGTCGTCTTGCCACAGCCGGAAGGGCCTACGAGCACCATAAACTCACTGTCACGAATTTCCAAATTCACATTGTTAACGGCAACCACTTTGTTGAACACTTTGGTGAGATTCCGTAGTATCACACCGGCCATGCAGGCATTTTCCCCTTCATTGCGAGTTAACGGTTCCAACGGTTTCCTTCTTTGGTTTTCTGGGAAGGCGCCCACAAATTCCCTCTTTGGGCAGAACTGGCGCCCTCTTTGTCTTCATTCCGTAAAAATCATACCACGAACCTAGGCTCAAAACCTACACGGATGCCAGCAAAAGCATCCTTAGGGGCATGATTGCAACAGCAAAAAGAGAGGCCGGCGCGATGACCGCGACGGCCCTTTATCGAAAGGAGTTCGCAAGAAGTTTTTGTTCGTTAACGGCCCTCTTCGAGGAGAAGATGCGCAAAACGTCGCCCGTCAGCAACCTCGATATCTTCTGGTACCTTTTGGCCTGTGGTGATATAAGCGAGGGGCACACCGGTTTTGTCGAGCACGTTGAGCAGAGAGCCGCGGCTGTCGGTCTCATCCAGCTTAGTGAAGATGAGGTTATCCACACGCGCTTTAGAGAAGCGCTCCACCGCTTCTAGCATGTCGCGCTCTTTCATGCAGGCAGAGAGAACGAGATAGCTTTTGGTGTTTAGGCGATCGATGAGGCTCTTGAGTTCTCCTACCTGCATGGTGTTTTTTTGGCTCCGTCCGGCTGTATCAATTAGCAGGAGGTCGTAATCAGCACACTCGCGTACGGCGGCGACGGCTTCGCTCTGATCATAGGCCACGCGCACGGGAATGTCCATGATCTGTCCATAGGTTTTTAGCTGCTCGACGGCGGCGATGCGATAGGTGTCTACCGTGAGCAAGGCGACTCGCTTGTGTTCAAGCAGGGCAAAACGCGCCGCCAGTTTGGCAATGGTGGTCGTTTTGCCCACGCCGGTTGGCCCAATAAAGACCACTGTCGTCAGTTGGCCTGGCGTGGGGGAAAGGGGAGCGGCGATGGGAATGCGCCGCGCAATGAGGTCCGAAAGGGCGGAAAGTGCCATGGGCAGCCGCGCTTGTTCGCTCCAGCGGCTTACGTCGGGCAGATTTTCCACAAGGTCGCGAGCTAAAGCCTCGTCTACTCCAATTTCTAAGAGCCTCTTGTAGAGTTCGGGGCAGGCCGGCAATACAAGGGGAGGCGGCGCGGAGGGGGCAACAACGGGGGCGAGCGCGGAGACAACCGCGGTGACCGTCTGCTCCTGCGCGAGCTGCTGTTGTTGCTGTAGGGTATCTAAGGCCTCACGTATCTCCGCTAGGGCCTGCTCTAGCTCGCCAATACGTTGCATGGAGGAAACAGAGGGCTTCTTTGCCCCGTTCGTTGTGGGGGTGGGCTCTGCTGCGGGCTCTACAGGATGGCTGTTGGTTGCAGGGGTGGTACGGCGAGCTTTCGACGTAGAAGAGGGAAGATACTCCTCTTCGTGAGAGCTGGAGATGCTTGGGGAAGGGCGTGTTTTGGTGGCGCTTGCTGAGCGGTTGGACGCGGAGCGTTGTTCTGTGCTGTTGTTGGCTACGGCGGCGATAGTGCGATAGGCACGGGCGGCAGCCGCCGAAGTAGCGCCGGCGGATTCTTTAGGGCGGCCCTCCTCTTTTGAGGCGCCAGTCGAAAGGGATTTTGCTTCGACCTCTTCACGAGGAACGAGGCCGGTGGCGGCCACGACGCGAACGATCTCGCGGGCGCCGATGCCGAGTAGCCCTCCTTTGCGCGCTTTACGGGTGTCCAAAATGATGGCTTCTGGGCCAAGCTCGTTGCGTATCTGGGTGAGACACTCCTTTAGGGAGTTCGCTTCATACTCTCTAATGAGCATCGAATGGGATCGCCTCCGTGGGAGGATTCAGGCCAGAGATGGCTTTCCCCTCTATTATCGGTGTCTTGGAGGGCAAACTATAGGGCACATCGGTTGAATGCGGGTACTATAGTTCTAATTTTCGAAGAAAGGGAGGGAAAAGCGGTTGGATTTCGAACTGCTAAAAACACTGTGTGAAACGCCGGGGATTCCTAGTCGGGAAGAGCCGATTCGTCGGGTGGTAGCGGAAGCCCTTCGCCCCTTAGTAGACGCTCTCGAGGTGGATGCCATGGGCAATCTTATCGGCCATAGGCGCGGCGAGGAGGGGGGGCCGCGCGTGATGATCGCGGCGCATATGGATGAAATAGGCTTCATGGTCAAGCATATTGATAGTCGTGGCTTCCTGAAGCTTCTGCCCGTTGGCGGCTGGGACCCTCGTAATTTGGTGTCGCAGCGGGTGTTCGTGCATTCGCGTTCGGGACAGCGATTGCCTGGGGTGCTGATGCCAGGCACCAAGCCGCCGCACCTACAGACGCCGGAAGAGAGCAACAAAGCTCTGAAAATAGAGGACATGTTTGTTGATCTGGGGTTGCCGGGCGAGAAGGTGAAGGAGCTGGTGGAGATCGGCGATATGGTGACGATGGATCGCACGTGCGAGCGTGTGGGCGATACGGTGGTAAGCAAAACACTCGACGACCGCCTTATGGTTTTTGTGATGATCGAGGCTCTGCGGAAACTAGAGAGACGCGTGCCCGCCCATATCTTCGCTGTGGCTACCACCCAAGAGGAGGTGGGCTTGCGAGGGGCCACCACAGCGGCTTTCGCCTTAGAGCCGAATATTGGGATCGCCTTGGATGTTACGCTGGCCGTTGATTTCCCGGGCGCTCCCGAATCGGAGCAAGTTACCCGTTTGGGCGAGGGGGTTGCCATCAAGATCGTCGACTCCTCTCTGATCTGTCATCCTAAACTCGTGCGCCATTTTCGCGATGTGGCGGAACAGCGGCAGATTAAGTATCAGCTCGAAATGCTGCCAAGAGGGGGCACGGATGCGGGCGGCATACAGCGTAGCCGAGGCGGAGTGCCTTCCTTTACGCTCTCGGTTCCGGTGCGCTATGTTCACACCGTGAACGAGATGGCGCATGTGGAGGACATTCAGGGCGCCATCAATCTGCTTGCCGCCTACCTTGAGGAAGCGCATACACGCCACTACGACTATCGTGATGAGTTGAGCGGTTAAGCGATCATCCGAAGCTTCTAAACGGCATGATACGTAGAAAAAGGTAAGGTGGATCGATCCCTGTGGAAACGCCCATTCAAAAGGTACGTTTTGGCACCCGTGGCAGCCTTTTAGCACGAACCCAAACTCAGTGGGTAGCGCATAGGTTCCAACGGCTCTATCCTCAGATCGAGGTAGAGCTGGTTGTCATTGAAACCACCGGCGATAAGCAGCGCGACCGGCCTTTCACTGCGGTCGGCACAAAGGGGATGTTTGTAAAGGAGATAGAGGAGGCGCTGCTGCAGGGCACCATTGACGTGGGCGTTCACAGCGCCAAAGACCTGCCGTCGGAGCTTCCGAACGGCCTTTCCATTATCTGCATTCCTCCCCGTGAAGTCCCCTACGATGTTCTGATCGCGCGCGAGGCGCGCAGTTTGGAGCAGCTGCCGGCACAGGCCGTTATCGGCACGAGCAGTCTGCGACGGCGAGCACAGATAGCCTCGGTTCGGCCTGACCTGCGGTTTGTTGAGCTTCGCGGCAATCTCGATACGCGCTTGCGTAAATTGAAAGAGGGGCAGTGCGATGCTCTCGTGCTGGCCTATGCCGGTCTCCATCGGCTGGGGGCGGAGTGGGAAGGACGGATCACGCAGATCCTCCCCAAAGAGGTTTGTCTCCCAGCGCCTGGACAGGGGGCTTTGGCTATAGAGGCAAGAGAAGATAGAGAAGACCTTAGAGCCCTTTTCTCCGCGCTGCACTGCACGGACTCGGCTTGCACTCTGGAGGCGGAGCGGAGTTTCCAGGCGGCTTTGGGCGGAGGCTGCACGGTGCCGATAGGGGCCTTAGCTTCTCTGGAGGGCCCTAGTGCCGTTGTACTTGAGGCGGTTGTGGTAAGCCCGGATGGACGGCAACGACTGTTTGACACTTACACCGGGCTTCGCTCTCGTGCTAGAGAGGTGGGAGCAACGTTGGCTCGGCGGATGCTCGAACGCGGGGCGAAGGTGTTGATCGAAGCCCACCGCTGATTCAAAAAGCGCAAAGGGGCTATAAGAAGGTGCCCCATTCCAAAGATGTCGGGGCCGTGGGATTTTAGGAGAGAGGACGATGAAGGTTCTTGATACGGATTACTTGGTGATCGGCAGCGGCTTGGCCGGTTTGACCTACGCTTTGCGATTGGCACCACATGGACACGTCACCGTGCTCACAAAGCGATCGCGCACCGACGCCAATAGCAGTTGGGCGCAGGGCGGCATTGCAGGCGCGTTGGGTGAGGACGATTCGCTGGAGCTACACCTGCAGGACACATTGGTGGCTGGAGCCGGTCTCTGCCATCCCGATGCCGTGGAGATTTTAGTGTGTGAGGGGCCGGAGCGCATTCGTGACCTCATTCGGTTGGGGGCGCACTTCAATACCGAGATCGGGCCGAGCGGCGAGGAGGTGCTCTCTCTAGGACGCGAAGGGGGGCATTCGCGAAACCGCATCGTTCACACGGCGGACTACACCGGATGGGAGTGCGAACGGACGTTGTTGGAGGCCGTGCGCAACGCGCCATCGGTGGAGATACTTGAACACTACTTTGCCTGCGAGCTGTTGGTAAGGTCTATTGGCCATGCCAACGTGTGCGTTGGAGTGCTCGCTCTGGAGGAGCAGACGGGAGACTATGTGGCTTTTCGGACACGTGCCACCCTGCTGGCGACTGGAGGTTGTGGACAGGTTTACGAACACACCACCAACCCGTCAGTCGCAACTGGGGATGGCGTGGCGATGGCCTGGCGAGCCGGCGTCCCGATAGCAAATATGGAGTTCATCCAGTTTCATCCCACTACGTTGTACCACCCTAAGGCGCGTGCTTTTCTCATTACGGAAGCGTTGCGGGGAGAAGGCGGACGGCTTTGCCATAAGGATGGGGAGACGTTTATGGAGCGGTATCATCCTCTCAAAGAGTTGGCTCCCCGTGACGTGGTTGCGAGGGCCATTGTCAGCGAGATGCAGCGGCGTGAAGTGGACTGTGTCTACCTCGACGCCACGCACATTCCCGAAGAGAAGCTCAAACATCACTTCCCAACCATCTATGCGCGTTGTTTGGAGGTAGGTATTGACATCACCCGCGATCTCATTCCCATCGCGCCGGCTCAACACTATCAGTGCGGTGGGGTTGTAACCGATCTGTATGGAGCCACGCCGATTGCGCGACTCTATGCGGCAGGTGAGGTGGCTTGTACAGGAGTGCACGGCGCCAACCGGTTGGCTTCTAATTCGCTATTAGAGGCCATGGTGTTCGGCTATCGCGCTGCCGAGCATACGCTGCGCTGCGCTTCCGAGCCGCTCTCTGAAGAGGAGAGGTCGTTCCGATGGCTAGCAGAACCGGCCAAAGTAAGTACAGGAGATGCTGAAGCCGATAAGGAGGTGGTTCGCCAGTGCAAACGGCTTATGCAGCGCAACGTCGGCATCGTGCGCACTACCGCGGGTCTCCTGCAAGCGCGCGAGGCGCTCGCAGCAGCGCTAGAGCGTTTTGGAGCGGATAGACCCTCCACCGTTGAACAGTGGGAGGCGCGTAATGTGGTGCAGGTAGGGTGGTTGATTGTCGAATCGGCCTTGCGACGGCATGAGAGTCGAGGTTTGCACTATGTTTTGGACTATCCGGAACCGGTTGAGAGCGAACGGCACGATACCGTGCTCATCAACAAAATGAGCTGACCGCGTCTCTTCGTATTGGAGCGGCATTAAGTCTCCACGTTTTTGAGGGCATTCAATAGTCGCTTGCGCCTATTTAGTTGACTGCTCCCAAGCACTTAAAAGCGCCCAGGCGGCCATGCTGCGGGCATAGTAGCTGCCGCACTCTGGCTCGTTAAAGGGGTTGCGCTTTTTGCCGTCATGCCGATTGCGCACCGCCTCGACAACCCGTACCGCCTCATCGCGCATTCCATAGTCGAGAAGCAGAACGGCAAACTGATACTCAAAGCCCGTCATACACTCACCAAAATAGGGGAAGGGACGTTCCGGCCGATTGCCTAAGGGATAGGAGCAGATAACGGTTCCGGCTTCCTCGGGAGTGGCGAAGGTGCGCATGTTGTTGTAGTGATCCCGCAGACTCTCATGATGGTTGTACCGAAAAATGGAGGCGAGAGCTTGACGTATATGGTAGCGATCCAACAGGTCTCCTAGTCCGCAACGGTTTGCACGGTATTGACCCACAAGCTGGTCAATTAGGCAGCCAGCGCCGAGTTGAAACTGAGGGTGGGGGTTGCGATACTCGCCGGTGACGGCAGTCATAGGGGCTGGCTGTGATGGCGGCGTTGCGATCTTCTGCTGGTAGTATTGGCCATTGTAGAGGTTGTTGTCCACCCAGTAGGCACCCTTTTTGCGCAGCTCTCGGCAAGTGTGGGCAAAATCGGTATCACCGACGATCTCCGCCATGCGCGCTGTGGCCTCTAAGGCAGCCAGATACCAACCGGTGCAGAGTGGGTTCGGGCCGAAAAACTCTACGTCGTAGGTGTTATGTTGGGCACCTTCCATCACGCCGTCTTTATCCGCATCCCATCCTCCAGGGAGCCATGCAAAAGCCAGCATGCGTTTCACCGTAGGGTAGACCTTACGCAACCAAGCCTCACCGTCGCGCTCTTTGTCGTGCAGGTATTGGGAGTAGACACGCACGATCAGCCCCATCTGCCCATCGGCAGCAGCACCGTACCAGGTTGGGTTAATGAGGGGAAGGGAGAGGCGGAATCGCTCTCCTCCATCCTGCACAACCCCGTAGTTAAGATGCGATTCGAGCATGCTGCGATGGAGATCGGGAAAGAGGCTAAGGGTTGCGACCTCATAGTTCCAAACGTGTGTGCAGCTGCCAATGCAGCAGCCGCTCTGGCCGGCACAACCCTCCCAGCCGAGGAAGGTGCCATCGGCCAGTCGAAAACAGGTATGGGTGCGCAGGGGAGTGAGGTTGAAAAGTGCGGCTTCACGTAGCGCATGAGGTGCAGGATGCTCGACAACGCTCTTCACGAACGCGATGGTTCTCTCGCGTAAATCTGGCAGGTGTGGGATCACACGGCGTGCCACGTCCAGCGCGTCCTGAAATTGGGTGGCATACCAGTTGGTTTGAATGGGGTCTTGGCCGGCTTCGGGCGACCACCAACCCTCCTCTTGGAGGTTGCGGAGGGGAAAATGCCATGCGATGAGGAGATGAACCGTTTGGCTTTTGTTGGGCGCTAGGGGCGGCACTATCATGGTGAGGGAACTATGCCAGGTATCGTTGGGCGATGGTGGGCAGGGCGCGTTTGGATCGGCATCGGGCAGCCAGCCGGTTTGCAGGAGCGAGTCGATAATGCCCAAAGCCTCTCCATTCCATGGACTCCCCTGGAAAGGCCAACGGCGCGCCACATGTATCTCCTGTGCGTCGGTGAGGAAAGCCATGGTACCATTTTGAGCTGTGCGTAGCTCCCGGGCTTTGTAGAACTTCATACCGTGCCAGCCCACAACCTCTGCGGTTTCCGTGACGTTGTCTTTGAGATCGGAGACCATGCCGTCGGTTCCAATGATGTTGGTCATTAGGAGGGTGAGCGTGGCACGCACAGGTAGAGGGGTCATATTGGTTAGTGTGATGGTGAGAAGGCCAAAGGGAAGGCTAGAGTTGGGCGTGTCGTTAGGGATGAGGGGGTTGAAAGCCTCGATGGTGGCACGCACGGGCACATCGCTTTTATCTTCCAAGATCACACGGCCGAAAGGATAAGCCGCTTCGAAACGGGCTCGGGGAAAGCGAGCAACCCCCATGAGCGTGCCGGGAGCGCCGAAATCGGCGCCGAGATCGGTATCGCTTGCCGCTTCAAGCACCCGCAATTTGATCTCCTCTTTTGTTCCCACGTTGCGTTGGGTACGGAGCAGCAGATGGGCGTAGGGTGGGCGCCAACCGCGGTTGGGGCGGCTCATCAGCTGCCATTCGGTCAGCTGCCCACGGCCGCCAAGGGCAAAGAACCCGGTGCCGATGCCGCCGACAGGCATGGCGATGGCTTTTGTGTGTTCGTGGTCGTAGCGAGAGAGAATGGGCCAGTCACTCTGCATTTCTAGTCTCCAGTCTGCTGATAAAGTAAGATGGCGCCGCTATGGGGCGGCAGAACGATTTTGCGAACGAGGCGATGATTCAGCCGTTGCATCGGGGAGCCAAAGTTAAGGGTTAAGGTGCGTGTATCGGATGGGTTCACATAGACGGCACCGTTTTGGAACGTTCGGCGCCACACCATGCCGCCGGTGGTAGGCACTTTGTGACGCTCTTGCAGCGGAAGCCCAAGCGGAACGTTAAAGTAGTTCGAGTAACGTTGCACCTCCTCGCGCATAATGCGGAGGCTAAAGCCGATATCGTTGCGTTGCCCTGGGTAGAGGGGCATCGGCTGAAAAGCGAGGCGGCCCTGACGATGCTCGATGAGCAAAAAGCTGGCGAGAGCATACTCCAGCTCGGCAGGGTTATGGTAGGCGCCGGCCGCGATAAAGAAGAGGGCGTTAAGCGAATACCGTTCGGCCGCCTCTTGTTGGCGTTCCCACTCCGCTTCCGAGAGCGGTTTCCCTGTCCAGTAGGGTTCAACCCAATCTTCCACCCAAGCGCCGTCTATGTAGGGAAAGTAGTCATCCCACAGACGATTTTTAAGGGCGGGGGCGTCGGCTTGGAGAGGGGGTGGAAGCGTTGGGTGTCCGGCCGGCCTATCGAAGCCAAGAGCCTCCGGCACCATGAAAAACCTCCCCTGAGCACGCGCAGCTCGAAGCCAGCGGAGGGTGGCCTCAGCTCGGGCGGCAAAGTCGGGATATTTGCCCGGTTTTTCTGGGAGGAACGTGTTGTTAATCGGCAGTTCGGCCGCCACAACGCCATCGGCGCCATATTGACTCACGAGCTGAAGCACACGATCACGCCATAAGTGCGCCCAGGCGATGCTGCCAAAATCCATCCAATGGCCTCCGGGCGTGGGGTAGGGGATCTCTTTGCCGTTCGCGTCGGTAAGTACATGCGCCTTCATCGCCGGCGTCCAGCCGCCTACATTGCCTTCGGCGTTAGGGTTTTCCGATAGACAAGAAGCATAGACGTAGAGAAGGGGGCTAAAAAGCGGGTGCGCTTTTCTAATGGCCGGATAGGTGTTTGGCGTTAAACAGTTAGGGCTAATGGCCACGACATCGCAGTTGTTTCCTATCCATTGGGCGTTGTCAGGTGAAAGCTTCGTGCCGTTTTGAGCCGATGCCTCTACGGGGTCTTGGTTCTCCCCAAGGCCCATGGTGAACACGCCTCCAAGTCGCACAGGGCAGGCCGAACGAACAGGGGTAAGGGGCTGAAAGCCGTTCTGAGCTTGTGCCTTGTTGGGCGCAGATGGTGCCCCTGAGGTCAGCCCTAACAGCAAGAGGCCATTGAGCATGGAGGCGCAAAGCTTTCTTCTAACCTTCTGCGATGACATAACAGCCTATTTTATCAACTTTTCTCTCCTCAATTCGGCAGTCTAATGCAGAACTCCTGCCGGTAACGGCGCCGCATTTCTATTGGGGAAGCCTGCAAGGCGACGCACATTAGTCAGAACGAGATGAGGAAAAATTTTTCAAAAATACTAGACAAATGATGACTTTATACAGTATGCTATTCGTGTCGCCGTGATGCGACATCCATCCCTTTTTAAGGAGCAGGTACATGCCGACGATCCAAGAGCTGTTTGCCCAACTGGTACGACAAGAGGCCGATCATCTCATACGCCATGCCGAGGCCACCCCACCTGACAAACAAATCTGGAGCCCGCTTGATAAAGGCCGAACCGTTCTCGATCTGGTTCAAGAGTGCGCGTACATGAACGGTTTTGCTGCCAAGACGCTTGTGGATAGACGCCAGCCCGAATGGAGCCAGGTAGAGTTCGACCGATTTCGTGCGGAGTTTAATACCATGGAGAAGGCGCTAGCCCGCTTACGTACGGAAACCGAGTCGCTTGCGCAGGCCATTCTGGCGTTTCCCACAGAACATCTCAACGATCCTGTGCAACTGCCTTGGGGCGTAAATGGTACCCTTACCGTCTGGATCACCATTCCTTACTGGAATATGTGCTACCATCTCGGTCAGGTTTGCTACGTTCAGACGCTCTACGGAGATCAGGGGTACTACTACGGCTTCTAGATCGACCCTCTGCGGGTAGAGCAAACGGGTAGGATTTGGCAATCCTACCCGTTCTTTTGCGACAGAAACGATCTCATGGGCCATCGCTTGTTATAGCACGATGCGAAAGCCTATTTGCCTTCGGTGACATCGCTTGGACTGAAGCCGATGCGCTGCCACGCCCGCTTTGTGGAGGGCAAGGCGGCAATACGTCGCCACTCGAAACCGGTACGTGCATCCTCTATACCTAAAAGCGCCATGCCTAGATCAATGCCAATAACGTCTTTATCAAACCAGTCTCTGTCGAGATTGAAGGCGTTACTGAAGCCGTAGCGTCCCCATAGTCGCTCATGAAACTGCGAGTACATGGCATGAGCGATGGCGCATGCTTGGTTTGGCTCGAAAAGGATGGCGGCGATGGCTCCGGTCGGCGAGACCGTTCCATCTTCCGGCTTAGGCACCCCGTAGGCATTATAGCCGTCTGGGCCGTCGGAAGCGTTTAACCCCCACATACCAGCGGCGTAAGTTTTACGCTCTTTTCGATGGTCTAAACAGAACAGACGATTGATCTCCACGCCATTGGCGGCGTTTCGCCAATAGTTCCACCCGTCACGGTCGCGCCATCCACGAAAATCGAAGAACTCATAGGGCATTTCGTGTAGGAAAATAGGGCCTCCTACGAAAGAGGTGAGGCCATGGTAGGTATATCGTGGCCGTGTCCAGGCCCACCAGCAGGCAGCTGGCAGCGGATTCTTTGGGGCTCCGATGCCCAGTAGGTAGAGCATGATGCCTTCGGAGTAGCTATCCCAGTTGGCGCTTAAGAAGCCACTTTCGGGCTTCCATCCCATAGAGAGCACACGCTTTTGAGGATCCTGCCCACCATTGGTTAGCATCCACTGCCAGTCGAGACGCGTATACATTGTGTCTGCGAGACGCTGCACCTCCGTTGCAGGCCATTGCGCCCCGGCCGACAGCGCGCCAAGCAGCAGGAGCGCCGTATCTATGGAGGAAAGCTCACAGTTCCATACGCGCTCGCCGGTGTGCATGTCCACAAAATGGTAGTACCAGCCGTGCACGTTAGGCATCTTTTCGACCACAAAACGCAGCGTTATAAGCGCCCTTTCATAACCTTGCTGAGACGTTATCCAGTGGTGTTGCACGGCGATGGGCAGAGCGGCAAGTGCATAGCCTGTGCTGGCAATACTTGCAACCGTGTAGTTATCCGCGGGCCCTACGTTGCTTGCGCGGTCTTTTACCAGACCGGTGTTCGGATCGGCTTGTTCCCAGAAGAATCGGAAAGCACGTCTTTCTATCTCTGTTAGTAGAGGATCGGTTAAATAGGCAGGGGACGACCTATGTACAGCCCATTTTATTGGGTTCCCCAAGCTTCCCTGCGTGCTTAGCCAGCCTAACAAGGCGATCGTTATCCCCTTTATCCACCATCGGAACACAAACAATTTCTACGTCCTCCTTACAGCATGAAAGAGGCTCTCTCTGTGGAAGGAGAGAGCCTCGCTTGCTTACCAATACTTTACTGGAACAGACCTTGGCTTTCGGTCTGCTGTAAGGTGGTACAGAATGTATTGAGCCAACTTAGGTCTATACCACTGCCATCGTAGTTGGAAAGACCATTTGGATTGTAAGCCCACATGTTTGTGCCATCGGGATTTGATTGTTGGCATGTGGCGTCCCATGTGGTGAACTTGGCGTGACCGTCCATAAAGGTGAGGTTTACCGCTCGGTCGCTGCCCCGATGCTTGGCACCCCAGTTCGATCCACTCGGCCCCCAGGCGTTCGGCCCTACATTGGGTATCACAGCCATCCATGGGCCGTAGTCCGGATAGACATCCTTGTTCTCACCAATGATGAGTGTGTTGGCCGGATAGTCGAACGCAACAGAACTATACTGGTTGCCGGCCCACCAATCGCCAGAGCCTATAGGCGCGGAGGATTTAAAGAAAGCTCGGTAGTAGAAGTAGCCTCGATAGGTTTTCGGTAGGCTGGGGTTATAGGGTGGTGTCGTAGGGCCGGCCGTTTCGTCCAAGACTTGGGAGGCCGGGTTGGAGGGGCAGCGGAAGATCTGGTAGTTTTTGATGTAGGGGTAGATCAAGTGCTTCCAGTTGCCCTCGATGTAGGTGGGGTCAACCGCACGTACGAGTGGAAGCATCTCATCGTAATCCTGCGAGTACATGGTTATCCCCAATCCGATCTGTCGCATATTGGACAGACAGCTGGTGAGTCGGGCTGCCTCGCGGGCCTGGGCGAAGACGGGGAAGAGGATCGCCGCGAGAATGGCGATAATGGCGATAACCACGAGAAGTTCGATCAGCGTAAACCCATCTAGCACGTGCCTACGCTGTCTAGCTGTAGAAGCGGTTTTCATTGGTTTCATCTCCTTAGATTTGATTTGTTGAACTTGCATGCGGAAGAAATTTTTTGCTTTATGGTTGCCCTGTGCGCGCCGGCTGCGGCGGGATGGAGGGCAGAACCGGTTTGCCCAATCCGGCTTGCTGTGGTGTTAACGGCCTACCTGCCGCGGGACTATGAAACATACGAAGCGCTAAAAGCCCGATGATCACCACAAGCACGATCACGATGGCGGCAACGATGCCGGGATGTATCTCTTTTTGCATCTCTCACTCCCTTATGACACAAGGTAGGCCCCACACGAACGACGAACATCGAGTGTGGGAGCCACACGGATTTGGAACGGTTTTACGCGCATTCCGCGCAAGCGCGCATGCAGCAGCTCAACGGCTTTATGAGCCATGTCGTAGACGGGCTGTCGCACGCTGGAGAGCGGCGGGTCTACGTGGTCACACATGCCAGTAGAGTCGAATCCCACAATGGCCACGTCTTGAGGTACCCGTAGTCCTAGCGAACGCAGAATCTGCAGGAGGCGCACGGCCACATCGTCGCTCCAAGCGAACACAGCCGTTGGGCGCTCTTGAGCAGAGAGCTGAAAGAGGGCTGCAATTTGCGAGAAGTCGGCCGCGGGTGAGGTGGCTTCTTGGATCCACTCCTCCTTTACGGCAATACCGGCTCGTTCCATGGCACAACGGTAGCCTTGGATACGCTCTTGAGCGGCACCGGAATGGGGCGATCCTGCTACATGCAGAATCCTGCGATGCCCTAAGCGCAAAAGGTGCTCCACCGCTAAAACGGCGCCTGTTGTGTTATCGCAATCCACATACCAGATGTGCGGCTTGGTGGTGTGCGTGAACATCAGGACGGCTGGAAAGTTGTGCGCATAGAGGATCTCCGCAAGCGGATCGTCCACATCCCGCAGTAAAAGGGCTCCATCCACACGGCCGTCCATGAGGCGGGCGGCCTCAGCGGAGACAGGATCTTGCTCTTCCAAGTACCACTCCGGTGTTGTCTTGCGCGTATGCAGCATAAGGTCGTACTCTAAAGTAATAGCGGCGTCTGTGACTCCGTGAAGCAGCTCATTGGTAAACCCTGACCAACCTGCGAAGAGGAGGGGGTACTGCATGACCACAGCGATGGTACAGGTTCGTTTATGAGCGAGCCCTCGAGCCAAGGCATTGGGGTGGTAGCCTAACGAGCGTGCCGCGTCGAAGATACGCTTTTGCGTCTCTTTAGGGATGCGCACGACATCGCCGCGGCCATTGAGCACATAGGAGACGGTAGATTTAGAGAGGCCTACCTTCTCTGCGATCTCTTGCATTGTAATTCGTCGTGCCATTGCTTCGTAAGCGTCCTTTCGAATCAGCTTAACCGGTTGAGCTAACTGCATTATAACATACCGGCCTTCTTGTTGTCAACATTTTCGGCATTCTCTTGCAAAAATTTTTACCCGCGTTCCCAAACGACCTAGTAGAGGCGGCGTAGAAAGTTGCGACAGACGATGGCCGCTGCTGAACGACCATAGCCACCGTTCTCGATGACACAAGCAAAAGCATAAGGCTGAACGAAGCCAATGAACCAGGAATGGGGCTTGGCACCTGAAAGGCCCGTTTGAGCCGTGCCTGTCTTGCCAGCCACCGGCTCTGCAATATCGTTAAAAATCCCCGCTGCAGTTCCGTTGGTCACCACGCTACGCATTAGCCCTTGTAGGATCGCCGCGGTTTGGGCGGTCATGGCCTGCCCCACCTGCATCGGTGGCATCTCTTCACTTCGCGCGCCTGGGCGAAACGTCTTCAGGCTTGCCACTAGGCGAGGTTTCATGCGCTTTCCCTCGTTGGCTACCGATGCGGCCAGCATCGCCATCTCCATGGGTGAGGCCAACATGCGTCCTTGACCATAGCCGAGGTCGGCCAAATCGGCATAGAAATCGGCCAGCGGAGGCACATGGCTGAAACCCATGTCCTCTTGCAGACTATCATGGAACATCTGTGGCCCGATCCGAGTGGCCAAGGTGGCAAAATAGATGTTGGACGACACGCGGAATGCCTCCGGCATGGTAATGGCGCCGAAGGCTGGGTCATGCGGATCATCGTGGACGATCCGGGTATAGACCTTCTTCCCAACGTGCCACCGCACCGTAGCGACGCGATTGCAGGGCACAACAATGTGGAGGGCGTTTGGAAGGTGATCCAGCGCACAGGCCGCTGTGGCGACTTTTAATGTAGAACCTGGTGGATAAAAGCCATCGAGCGCTCTGTTGAAGAGGGGCCCTCCATTGTCTCCGGCAAGCATCTGATGGTAGGAAGTGGGGGTGAGCGCATTGGGATTGAACGAGGGCAGCGTTACGGCCGCGAGCACATCGCCGGTTGTCGGTTGGAGTACCACAAAAGCCCCCTTACCACTCAATTTATCGGCCACGGCAGCCAGTGCGTTGTAGGCGATGGTCTGCAAAGCCGCATCTATGGTGAGATGCAGATCACCCCCTTTGCGGGGACGATAGCCGGGGAGGTCTTTTGCACGATAGTCCTGAATAAGGTCTGAGAGGTGGTTGTAGCCACGTAACACCGCGTCATACGCTTTTTCAAGGCCGGACGGGCCGCCTATGGCTGGGTTTGCCACGCCAATGAGCGAGGCGGCACAAGGTCCAATCGGGTAGAAGCGGCTGTGTTGTGCTATCAGCTGTACCGCGCGCTGCCGATCGGGCACAAGCTTCAATATCTCGGCGGAGCTGGAAGTGGCCAAAACACGGCCTTGCCGATCGTAGATACTACCCCGCGGGATGCGTTCGGCAATGGCCAGAAGTCGCGGGTTATAGTGGGCACGCACCACGCCGTCTCGGTCGGGGGTATAGATGGGGTAGGTAGCAAACCGATTGGCCTGGACCACCATAGTCTGCCCTAATCGTCCCAAGCCTATGACGCCTAGCAGCAAAAAGGCCACCCCCAACTCCAGCTTTTTGGAAACGGAAAGCAATGCAGGGTGCAAAGGCTCGGCCTCCTCTGCACGACGTGGGGTTGCCGAGATACCTAACAGCAGACCGATGAGAACGAAACTAGAAAGGAGGGCGCTATCGCCATAACAGAGGAAGGGGAGGGAGATGCCGGTGAGCGGGGTAAGGCCGGTGACGCCTCCTAGAATCAGGAGCACCTGCATGATCAGGATGGCGGTGAGACCACAGGCGAGCGCTCGGTCGGTGGAGTGGATAGCTCGTCGAGCGATAGCTAGTCCCCGGGCAATGAGCGCATAAAAGATCAGCAACACCAATAGAGCCCCTATGAAGCCCGCCTCTTCGCTCCAGGCAACGAAGGCGAGATCGTCCTCTCCGCGAGGTAACACGCGCGGCATACCAAGCCCCAACCCTGTGCCGCTCCACCCACCTGATCCAAGAGCCCACAGCGCCTGGCCAAGCTGCATTCCTTGGGGATGTGCGTTTCTCCAGGGATGCAGCCACATATCCACTCTTACCGGAAAAACCCCAATCCGAAAATGGTAGGCGATATAGCTGCCGAGGCCCGTAAGGATCAGGCCGATCCAGAGGTAGCCGTTGCTTCCGGTGGTCAGCATCAGCATGAGGATGAAAGCACCAAAGAGTAAGAGCCCAGGTCCTAGGTCTTTGATGACCAAAAAAAGAACCAGTGTGAACCCAAATAGCACCACAACAGGGCCGAGATCGGATAAAGAGGGAAGCTTCCAGCCTTTTTGTGGAGAGGTTCTTTGCGCGAGATCGGCGGCGCGTTCGCCCAAATAGCTTGCAAGAAAGAAGACAACAAGCAGTCGTACTATCTCTACGGGTTGAAACCCGAACAGGGTTACCCTCACTCCGCCAGGCCCTCGGCCAAAGAGCCACAGCAGCAACAGCAATAGGGCTGCCCCAAGTCCCCACAAATAGCGGTAGCGCTGCAGCCATTGGCGTCGGCGCTCTGGTGTAATTCGCGCGCAGAGAACCAACAGAACGACTCCCAAGAAGATGCCGTAGGCGTGGTGTAGGTAGTCTTCAGAGTCGCGCAAGGGATCGCGTAGGCTAAAGAGAAGGGCCACACCAAAGCCGGATAGAAGCAGGGCCAAAGGCACGAGGAACGGATCGCCGAATACCCGTCCGCGATTGCGCAGCCAAGGAGGGAGAAGAAATAGAAGAAGACAGAGCAGCCCCGCCACGATCCAGAAGTGCCAAAAAACGGTGGAAGGACGCCTTACCAAGTAGTTTTTGAGAGACGGTTTGGTGGTGGTAGGGTCTAACAGGGTGGCTTTTGCGATGAGAAACGAGGGGGTAAGGTGTCTAACACGCTCCGGAGAGAGCTGGGCGAGGAGGGCATCACGAAAAGCTGCAAGCCGTGCCGCTTCGAAGAGGGGAATATGGAGCACGGCGGCAAACTGCGTTGTGTTGGCCGTATGCCAATCGAGGTGGGAGGCCGAGAGGCGTTCCGCGAGCGAGGGCCACTGAGCTTTTGGAAAAAGCGGAATTCCGAGCAGTTCATTCACGCTCGAAAAACCGCCATGGGTGTTACGATAGGCTACGATCTGTTGGGCTATACCAAGGTCTATGTTCAACGAAAGGGCGAGAGTATCGGCACTAACCTGATTGACCAGCAGGGCGTTGGCCGGAATCTCGGCGCGCCAACGGGCAAAAAACACAAGCAAAAAAACACACAGCAGCAGCACACAGGCCGATAGGCTAAGCCGTCGTTCGATAAGGCGTTGACGGCGTCTGCTCTGCTGCCCCTCCATGTATAACGTTTCCTATGGAGCCTCCTACGCGACGTCTAGCGTGTTGCTTTGCGCTAGCTTCCGAGTATGGCATACAACAGCAGGCAGACGCATAAGACCGCTGCCAGTCGCGCTGTTATCGAGTTCAGTAACTCCTCTTTGCCCGCTTTCCCTTTGAAGGTCGAGACAGAGGCCGATCCGATTTGCCCCTGCAGCCCGTCAATTTTGCTCTCCTGAATGGTGATGACGTAGATGAGAGCAACAGAAAGCAAAAAGATAAGCACGCCCAACAAACCATGTATGATCTTCATATTCTCTTTTTCTATCTCCTATGTAGGCTTCAGCGGTTTTTGGAAGGGCCTTTAACGCCCTTCTCGTCTCATCTCCTCTTCAACACGGCGTCGGATCTCCGCTTCGCGCTCGCGCTCTCGACGCAGCTCATCGTCCTCGTCTTCACCGCGCAGGCCCTTCTCGAACTCGCGCTTGCCTCTGCCCAGGTTCCGCATCAGCTCTGGGATGCGGGAGCCTCCAAAGAGCACTAAAAGAACCACGAGGACGACAAGCCATCCCCAGTCGTTTGTGAAAATATTAGCAATCATCTTTCTATTCCCCTCTTTACAACGTTCTTAGCCTATTTCACTTACGGAATTTTGGCACATTTCCGCCATAAACCCGAATCTACTCCTTGCGTGGAACCGTTCCTTCCGCCGGCCGAATCGCAACGGGAGGACTCTCCTGAAACGCGGTACCTAGGGTGCCTTCCGTGATCCCTTGAGAGCCGTTCTCCTCTTCGGTCGGGGCCAGTGCGGGCGCGGCGGCGTCACCCTTTGGCCCCTCGTTTACGTTGCTGTAGGCCGTATACATGTTCACTCCGTCGTACGGTGGCCGATACGAGGAATTAGAATAGCCATTGTTAGTATTCTGCTGATCTGCAATGGGGTTGCCGTAGCTATCGTACCGTGTTGGTTGGTAAGAGCTGTCGTAGTAGCTTGTGTTCAATGTATTGCTGAGCTCGGAGGTATAGCGTCGAAACTCCCGCATGGCCTTTCCGAGCTGCCCCAATATTTCCGGCAACTTGTTTGGCCCGAAAACGATCAGCAGCACAACCGCAACAGCGATGAGCTGTACCGGACTATCTAGAAATGCAAGCATCTTTCCTTATCTCCCCACTACGCTAGCCGCGAAACCTGCGCCTGTTCGGCACGTTTCTGCACGATGTCCACCTCGCAGAAGCCAGCACCTAAAACCTCGGCGTTGGCAGCGCCTGCTCCCGCAGCCAGGCGTAACGCGTTCTCTACAGAATCGCCTTTCTCTATGGCCAATAGCAAGCCCGCTAAAAAGCTGTCGCCGGAAGCTACCGCACTCATCACGTTCACGCGCGGGGCATGCACGTGGTAGGCCTCCTTCTCCGCAATCCAGAGCGCGCCCTCTGCTCCCAACGTGCACAAAAACACTTCCACCCCGTAATTCTCCCGCAGCGCCGTAGCGGCACATCGGGCCGTTTCCACACTCGATATCGGATGCTCCCAAAGCTCCTCCAGTTCCGTGCGGTTCGGCTTTACCAACCAAGGGCTGGCTGCAATCCCTTCGCGGAGCGCTGCGCCACTGCTATCTAGTACCGTCTTGGCTCCAGCCTGTTGTGCCCTCCGCAAGATCGTTTTTACCCAGCTGGCTTCAATGCCGAGCGGCAAACTTCCGCAAAACGCCACCATCGCAAAGGAATGGCTTGTTAACAGCCTTTCCAAATGCGCCATAAAACGGGCCATCTCCGTTGCGGACACCGTAGGCCCTAACTCGTTGATCTCCGTCTCCGTTTTGCGCAGAGGATCCACGACTTTGATGCAGAGTCGGGTCTCCTTACTGATCTCTACGAAATCGTGAGCGATGCCTTCACCCGCAAGGGCTGTTTGAACGATATGCCCATTGTATCCGCCTAGCAGACCGGTTGCAAGCGCCTGACCCCCTAAACGCGTATAGACTCTGGCAACATTCAGGCCTTTGCCGCCAGCAACCGTAAGCGCTTGCGATGGCCGGTTCAATTTGTGGACGGCAAAGTCCTCTATCAAATAGGTTTTATCCACACAGGGATTGAGCGTTACAGTGAGAATCAAGCGGACTTTGCCCTCCCAACCACCGATATTTCACTTGACAAATTTTACCCTATCTGGTTATACTAAAACTGTCTGCGGTTGTACCTGTCTTGCTCTTTCTATGCCCAGGTGGTGAAATGGTAAACACGCTGGTTTCAGGTACCAGTGCCCGAAAGGGCTTGGAGGTTCGACTCCTCTCCTGGGCATTGCTGTTCGTTTGGCGGCTTGGTGTTAGGTAAGAGTTTTATCTGGGGATCCTATGCCGATTAACTTTGATCGTGTTGCCGACGACTACGATGCCAGTCGCTACCTGCCTGAGGACGCCGCCCAACGTATTGCCGCTTTCCTTTGCCAAGCCGCCTCTCTCGATATGCATAGCCTCGTGCTCGATGCAGCATCGGGCACGGGCCACTTTGCGCTACCTTTGGCCTTGCATGGGGTGCAGGTTGTAGGGGTAGACATTTCCGAACGGATGCTGGCCAAGCTGCGCTCTAAAATGGCATCTACCTCCCTGCCTATCCGCCTTCTGCGTTCCGATCTCACCTCCCTTGGGCTAGTCCATCAGGCCTTCGATGTCGTCCTCATGGCCCATATTCTGCATCTCATTCCAAACTGGCAGCAAGCGCTTCGCGAGGCGTTTCGCGTGCTCAAGCCCAACGGGGTTTTGCTTCTTGTTTGGAGACAAGGAGGGCGTTCGCCTATCCACCATCACTACCATGAGCTGCTTAGAGGGCGCTTTGAGATTCCCAAACATCAAGGAGCCCATTCAAGCGAAGTTGCACAGTGGTTGCAAAAGCAGGGAAGAACCGTTGAGATTCTAGACACCCAACATTTGCATTGGCAGTGGCAAGCCCCCATTGCACAGACCGTTGACTTCCTGCAGAAGCGCGTTTGGTCACGCCTATGGCGCGTTCCTGATGAGGTTCACGATTCCGTGATGAAGGAGCTGCGCGCTTGGGTGCTGGCCAACTACGGCTCTTTGGATGGCTTTGAGGTTCTCGAAGGCAGCATCATGGTGCAGAAAGTTTCCTAAGAGGGCCTATCTCCTAGTCTCTATTTGCTTACCACGATGTTGACGAGCTTTTGCGGTACCACGATGATTTTCTGAGGAACGCGTCCCTGTAGTTCGGTCTGCACGCGGCCAGAGGCAAGAGCAAGGCGCTCTAGCTCGTCGGAAGGGGTTTCTGGAGAAACCTGTAGCTTGTCACGAATCTTTCCGTTGATCTGCACCACCACGGTGATCTCCTCTTCTTTGGCGACTTCCGGGTCGTATTTAGGCCAGCACTGGTTGAAGGTGAACCCCTCTTTACCCAAGCGTTCCCACCACTCATCGGCCAAGTGAGGGGTGATGGGAGAAAAGAGGATCGGCAGGGTCTCTAGGGCCTCCGATATAAGACAGGCCTGCACCGGTGTTGGCTCTCGGTTAGCTACCGCATTACGGTAGGCGGAAAGCTCATTGGTGTACTCCATGAGAGCCGCCACTGCCGTGTTAAAACGAAAGTGCTCGATATCGGTTTCGACCTTTCGAATCGTCTGGTGCAGTTTTCGGCGCAGAGCGCGATCGGTGGGAGACAACTCGCTGAGTGGCGGCATATGTTCACGCCAGTCGGCACGATAGTGGGGACGGAGTTCGTGCCAAATGCGCCAAATGCGATTGACAAATCGATGGGCGCCCTCCATACCCTTATCAGACCACTGTACGTTCTCCTCATAGGGGGCCACAAAAAGCAGGAAAAGACGCAAGCTATCGCTCCCATAGCGTTCCGCCATCTCGTCGGGAGTGACCACATTTCCCTTGCTCTTGCTCATACGCACCCAGCGCCAGACCCACTTTTCGGGCGGAATCGTCTCTCGCTCTTCTGGCTTGAGAACCTTCCAGTTCTCAATCGGTTCATCGGCGCCGAGCTCTTCTTCCTCGCCGTTTTCCTCCTTTCCCACCTCTCGCCCAGGAGTGTAAGCCAGTACGGCTCCTTGGTTACGATAGGTAAGGAACGGCTCATCGAAGTGCAGGTAGCCCATATCGTGGAGCGCTTTCGTCCAGAAACGGGCGTAGAGGAGGTGGCCCACGGCGTGTTCTGCACCGCCGGCGTAGAGATCAACGGGCAGCCAGTAGCGCACGGCTTCTTGACTAAAGGCCTCTCTATTGTTATGGGGGTCAGCAAAGCGCAGATAGTACCAGGAAGAGCAGGCGGAGCCGCCCATGGTATCGGTTTCGCGGCGAGCAGGCCCGTTACAGCGCGGGCAGGTGGTATGGACAAATTCCGGTATGCCCGCCAGCGGCGATTCACCGGTGCCAGTCGGCTCGTAGCGCTCCACCGGGGGCAACAACACGGGAAGCTGGTCCTCGGGCACGGGCACCTCCCCGCAAGTGGGACAGTGGATGATGGGGATAGGAGCGCCCCAGTAGCGTTGACGTGAGATCAGCCAGTCGCGAAGCCGATAGGTTACCACGCCACGGCCAATGCCTTTCTCTTCGAGATAGGAGATGACACGTGAGATAGTCTCTTTGTTATTGGGTAGGCCGTCGAACAGCCCTGTATTCACCATGGTACCGCCCTCGGGCACGGCTTCGGTGAGAGATTCGGCCGTCTGTTCTGGGCTTATTTGGTAGACAAGGCGAATGGGTAGGCCGTAACGTTTCGCAAATTCGAAGTCTCGTTGATCGTGGGCGGGAACGGCCATGATAGCCCCTGTTCCGTAGCCCATGAGCACGTAGTCAGCAATGTAGATAGGAATTCGTTCCCCAGTGACGGGATTGATACAGTAAGACCCAATGAAGACCCCAGTTTTCGCCCGCTCAACGTTTTGTCGGTCAATGTCGGAGGTGCGCTGTGCGCGTTCTTTATAGGCTTCTACCTGGGCGCGATATTCAGGTGTCGTAAGCTTATCGACAAGGGGATGTTCCGGTGCCAACACCATGAAGGTTGCGCCCCATAGCGTATCGGGGCGTGTTGTGAAAACGGCAATGGTTTCCGTATGCCCATCCACAGGGAAGACGATCTCGGCTCCTTCACTGCGCCCGATCCAGTTGGCCTGCAGCGCTTTTACTCCTTCTGGCCAGTTTACACGTTGAAGCCCCTCTAGCAGCTTTTCGGCATAGGCGGTGATGCGAAAGAACCACTGAGGCACCTGGCGTTTTTCCACCAGGCTGCCGCAGCGCCAGCAGCGGCCGTTTACAACCTCTTCATTGGCCAGCACCGTTTTGCACTGTGGGCACCAGTTGACGGGCGCGTTGGCCCGGTAAGCCAAGTTGTTTTTATAGAGCTGCAGAAAAATCCACTGCGTCCAGCGGTAGTATTCTGGACTGCTGGAGTTGATCTCTCGGCTCCAGTCGTAGGAGATGCCAACGAGTTTTAATTGGCGCCGGTAGTTAGCCGCATATTCAAGCACCATCTCTTTTGGATTGCGGCCGCGTTTAATGGCTTCGTTCTCGGCGGGTTGTCCAAAAGCATCCCAACCCATAGGATGTAACACGTTGTATCCCTGTAGCACTTTTAGGCGGCAAGCAACATCCAAAGGAATGTAGTTGCGGCAATGCCCGACGCTCAGGCCAGCTCCCGACGGGTAAGGAAACATATCGAGACCATAAAACTTAGGGCGGTCATGACGAATCTCAACACGGAAAAGCTGGGCCTCTTCCCAGCGCTGCTGCCACTTACGCTCGATGGCTCGAAAATCGTACTGGCTGGTACTGTTGTTCTCTGCGCTCATAGTGTCTATTATACGCGACTTGGGAACGGTCTATCAAGCGGCTTGGAAACTATTGGGCGGCGACGGAGGTTTTGGCAGCGGCATGCATTTTATTCAGCTCTACGTTCGCGTCGTGCATGGCTGTCGCTAAATCCCATCGAGGGCGGTCGGTAACATCTACGATGCCGAACGCGTAGTTCTCTCCATAGACCTTTTCAGGGCCGTGGCCGGGGCCTTTGCCGGTAATCGGTTCGTCGCGATACATAAACCAGAAAAAGCCTACGCAATAGGGATTGGAGGCGGCATCGCGCGCCCATTTTGTGTAGAGAGGAGCTTCGTCCGCGTCGTTGTCCACAGAGGTGAACCATTTGGAGAAGCCTCTTTGCCCTTTGTAGTAGGGTGGGAAGCAGAACTCTCCATCGAGAACAGGCTTATGAGTGGATGCCAGAAGATGCTGGAGGAGATCGTCTTCAAAGGTGTAGCCATAGCGGTCGTAGCCGATGACGTCGCAGTAGGGGGCAATAAGGCTCCAATCGCTTTTGTTCTGCCACCAACCCGGCACGATCCAGAAACCGAAATAGAGGTGATGAGGGTCTATCTGTTTCACCGTGTTATAGAGAAAGGCATAGTAGCTTTTGGCGAAGAACTGCCGAAGCATTTCGAGGTCATCAGCCGGTGGATGAGGTGTCATCTGATAGAGCGTTTGGAGGTTCGGCGGACTCACTTTCCATGCGGTGGCCATGGCGGCGACGTTATCATGGTAACGGGTTTTAAGAGCCTCGTCCACGAAAGCGCGTTTGGCTGGGACATCTGCCCCTTTAGCAAGTATCTCCTGTATCTCTTGGTTTGTGATGATCTCTTGATATTCGTTGTTGATAGACCATCCGAGAATGTAGGGGTCGTTGCGATGAGGCCCGATCTGTTGTTGAAGCGACTGACGGATTTGGGCTTGCACGGTAGGATCGAAGATGTCGGGATGGCGTCCGAGAGTGGGTGCTTGGTAATGAAGCACCGGGCAAGAGGGAATATTAGGAAGAATCTCTGACCACTTGCCGATTCCGCAGAACCCCCAACGCTTTAATCGCTCTAGAGCCTCTTGGTAACCTTTGGAACGCCAATCGGGTCCAAACTTACGAACCAGGTTGGCAGTATCGAAGGAGAAGTAGTCGGTTGGATCGGTTGCATCCCAAATAGATTTTCCCCATGCGCTGGCAAAGGTGCCTGTTTTTGGGGGAAGCCATTCAAAAAGGCTCTCTCGGCCGGTGATGGGCGTGCCGTTAAAGAGGGCGGGCACATTGCAGACGCCTGTGTAGAAGCAGGGGTTTCCCTGAGGGGTAATAAGCCACCATTTACCGTTATGTCGTTCGACCCTATAGAAGCCTGTCGCTTTATCATGCCAACCAAGGTCGGTTTCGCCGCCGAAGGGATCTCGATGGGACGGAGCAAGCCAGCGGGTACGCATAAGCTGCTGCTCTTTTTGAAGGGCGGCCTGCAGGTCGGCATCTGAGCGGACCTTATCCGGCCAATCGGTGAGGAGATATTGGCCATAGCGATCCACGATGGGGCCGGTATTTGAGTTTTGCGGCGCTTTCGCCGCGAGAGTACAGCCTATCAGTAGAGAAGTATAAAGCGTTCTTCGCAGTAAACTTTGCCGCATAGACGGGTTCTCCCACTTTTATGACGTCTACCGGGTGCGGCGTCGGCCGTTTTGAGGGTAGGAAATAGGATGCGTTCGCTCGTTTCGGGGCGTGTCGTGGGTAAGTTTTTGAGCGGGCAGCAGCTTTTTCAGCGCGGCGATCTCGTCACGAAGCTCGGCGGCATACTCAAAATTAAGAGCGCGTGCAGCCTCCTTCATCTCTTTCTCGAGCTGCGCAATCACCGTTTCAACCTCTTCCAGGCTCATGGTGTCGGCATCCTTTTGAAGGCGGCTCAGGGCATTTTGATGCGAGTACTCCGCTTTCTCTTCAGCCAACCGCTCGGCTGCAATCAGCTCACGGACGGCCTTTTTTACCGTTTGCGGAGTGATACCGTGAGCTTCATTGTAGGCAAGCTGTTTTTGGCGACGGCGGTTCGTCTCCGCGATGGCGCGCTCCATGGAGCCGGTGATGTTGTCGGCATACATGATCACTTGGCCCGATACGTTACGGGCAGCACGGCCGATTGTTTGAATCAGCGAGGTTTCACTTCGGAGAAAGCCCTCTTTATCGGCATCGAGTATGGCCACTAGAGAGACTTCGGGGAGGTCGAGGCCTTCCCGAAGTAGGTTAATGCCCACCACCACATCGTGCACACCGAGACGAAGATTCCGTAATATCTCGTTGCGCTCCAACGTTTTGATGTCGGAGTGAAGGTAGTTCACCTTGATGTTGAGGTCTTCAAGATACTGGGTGAGATCTTCGGCCATGCGTTTAGTGAGGGTGGTTACCAGCACGCGCTCTCCTCGAGCGACGCGTTTGCGAATCTCTCCAATCAGGTCATCAATTTGCCCTCGTGTAGGACGCACAATGACTTCGGGGTCTACTAGGCCAGTAGGGCGGATGATCTGCTCCACGATCTGCTCGCTATGTTCTCGTTCGAAGGGGCCAGGGGTTGCCGACACAAAGATGGCCTGGTGAATACGGCTCTCAAACTCGTGCCATTTCAGAGGGCGATTATCGGCTGCAGAAGGGAGGCGGAAGCCGTAGTCAATCAGCACATCTTTGCGAGACTTATCGCCATTGTACATCCCTCGGATCTGCGGCAGGGTCTGGTGGCTTTCGTCTATCACCAACAAGAAGTCGTCGGGGAAGTAGTTGAAAAGCGTATTCGGTGGGGTACCGGGCGCACGACCGTCAAGATGACGGCTGTAGTTTTCAATGCCTGAGCAGTAGCCCAGCTCCCGAATCATCTCTAAATCAAATCTGGTCCGCATTTCGATGCGCTGGGCTTCCAGCAGTCTTCCCTGACTCTTGAACCACGCGATGCGTTCCGCAAGCTCCTCTTCAATGGAGTGGATGGCCTTTTCAAGACGTTCACGCGAGGTCACGAAGTGAGAGGCTGGAAAGATGGTGATGCTATCGCGCGTTCCAACGATCTCACCCGTAAGGGGGTCTACAAGGGCGATCTTCTCCACCTCGTCGCCGAAAAAGGAGACGCGGATGATAATCTCCTCATCGGCGGGCTGGATTTCGAGGGTATCGCCCCGCACGCGGAAGGTTGCGCGAGTCAGCTCAAGGTTATTTCGCGTGAACTGCATATCAATGAGGCGGCGGATGGCCTCATCTCTATCCATGTACTCTCCGACCCGGAAGGAGAGGATGATCTGGCGATACTCGTCCGGGGAACCAAGGCCGTAGATGCAGGAGACGGAGGCCACCACAATAACGTCACGGCGTTCTAGAACCGCTTGCGTTGCGGAGTGACGCAGACGGTCTATTTCGTCGTTAATTTGAGCGTCTTTCTCGATGTAGGTATCCGATTGAGGGATGTAGGCCTCCGGCTGATAGTAATCGTAGTAGGAGACGAAGAACTCGACGGCGTTATAAGGAAAGAATTCGCGAAACTCCGAGCAGAGTTGGGCGGCCAGGGTCTTGTTGTGGGCAATAACGAGGGTTGGGCGTTGTACCCGTTGAATAACATTGGCGATGGTAAACGTTTTACCGGTACCCGTTGCGCCGAGGAGGGTTTGGTAACGCATGCCTCGATTCAGCCCCTCTACAAGCTGCTCAATAGCTTGCGGTTGATCTCCAGCCGGCGCATACTCAGAAACGAGTTGAAAAGCTGCCATGGTTCCCACTTCCTCTCTTCATAGTCATGTGGAGAGCACGTACCTTAGATAGTATACAAAATGATGCAGGATTTGGTTTCCCGAATGGAACCCTAAGTTTTGGCGTTGGAAATATTGCAGATATGGGCAACGGCATTCCAGCGAGGTCTCTAGACAGCTGTGGAACGCCGCCACCCTCATTCTGCCTGTTGGGTAGGCGTCGCTTTTTGGCAGCGGAAGGCTATTGCGATGGCGAGTTCGATACGAAGCGTCTTGCTTTTCCCGCTTTGATGTCGGCGATGAACTCGTTCCAAAGCGTGTCCACATCCCTACCGGTGTATTTCTGGAAAAGGGAGATATCAAATTTCCCTTCTCTCAAAGCCTGATTGAGTTGTTGTACCAGGTGCCTGTCATATTTCGAGGTGGTCCAGGCGAGAAAGGCAGCGGTGGTGCGATAGGCATCGTGGTAGGTCGCCTTTTCGATGTTGATGTAGGGGCGTGGGGCTTTGGGTTCATAGAAGAAGAAGCGCACGTAGTCTGCAATTCCCTCCACAAGCCAGCCGGCATTGGAGGATGGATAGGACTGCACGACGTGGGTTAGCTCGTGGATCACCATACCGAGGTCGTCGGGGTGGTGTCGCACATAGTCGGCAGAGATGGTGATGACATCGCCAGCGGTATAGGCAACCCCGTCCATGTTACGAAATCGAAGGGTGACGTGATCGGGCGGTACAAAACCGGGACTTGCCAAAAGTTTTACGATACGCGGGTACCAAACCTCACAGAGGTCTTTAGCCTGTTGCAGCCATGGGCCGAGGTCGGGTGCCTCTGAGGCATCTACGGAGACATGGAGAGTGATTTTGTTGGAGTTGTGGGTTTCGTCGCTATGAGGCGGGGTTTGTGCCAAAGCTAAGAGAGGGATGGAAAGGAGCCATATTCCAATAAAAACACCGCGAAGCCTTTGCACGCTCTTCATTCTCCTTGAGTAAAAAATTAGGATATGTTATCTTACCTCACTTTGAGAACGACAGGGCATCAAAGAAGTTTGTAAGAGGGAGCTCTATGCCCCCTGGTTTTAGAGGAATCCTGCCTGGCAAGTCAGCGCTCTGTTTAATTTTGGTGTGAACCCTTCTGACCTTTCAATTTACGGAGTTTGTAAACCATTTGGGTGGTGTGGGGACACCGGTGGAATCGCTAGGCGTTCCCATGCTGGGTATGTGACCACCAAAAGCGGCCATAAAAACGCTCCAAGCCAGTATTCCGATGAGAATGCCAAGGAACATGCACACGCTAGCAGCCACCATAAGCCCCGTGCCGAGTCGTCCATTTCCGCTCTGTTTTACCTTGTATCCACACAAGATCGCCACCGGGCCAAAGACAATAGGAAAGAAGAAGAGAGAGATGAACATGCAGACAACGGAGCCGATAATCCAACCGATTGCATCACCCGAACCCGGCACCGTTTGAGGGTAGTAGTAGGGCTGATTCGGATAGAGTTGTGGGTTGTAGTAAGCAGGCATAGGGGGCTGGCTAATACCAGCGGAGAGTTGGGGAGGAGCAGGCATGAAACTTGGGAAATGCAGCTCTGGAAGGAAGGCAGCCTCTAGCCGTCGGCCGGTTTGGGCCTCCTCAAGGATAGTAGCCGGAATCACTCTCGATTCCTGAACCCACCTCTGCAAGATAGTGACATCCACTGGGCCGTAACGATGCCCATCTTGTGCAAGCACATAATATTGTTGGGACATTTTGACCTCGCCGGATGATGATTGGCGCTTTCGAGCTCCGATTGCCCTAAAGAGCTCTTTTGATGATTTTCGCGAACGCCCTGCTATCTTCCTTCTGGAAGGACTTTTTGCAAGTGTTTAAACAGCGAGATACTAGTTTTGTGCTATTTGAACTCAATTGGCAAAGCAAGGTCGTCTTTTCCTGTCGCCCTCTTCCTTTTCGCCACTAGAGAGCAAAGGCAAAGACAGATCGCTCCCATCTCTAAACGGAGCGTGTGATGGTGACGCGCTGGTCTACGTGCTCGATGGAAGCATGTTGCATTTTGCCATCGGGCCAGCGAATGTGTAGGGTAACCGGTCCGGAATAGCTACCGAGGCCAAAGTGGGCTATGGGTTCACGCGCGGAGAGCACGCTGCCACAGGTGCGAATCTCTGCGATACGGCGTAGAGAAGGAGCTTCCAATGTAACCATCGCCCCTAATGCAGACCTGTTCATTCCAGGTTGACGGAGCATCACTTCAATCCAGTGATTGGGCTCGGAGACGTTTCTAAGCAGCACCGATCTTCCTTCAAGGTTACAGATTAATACGTCCTGGCGCCCATCGCGATCGTAGTCTCCAATGGTCAAGCCACGGCCTACCAAGCGCAAGCTACCTACGCCACACTCTTGGGATATCTCGTTGAAGTAGGCGTTCTGATTATGAAATACTTGTACCGGTTGAGCGTAGGTTTGTGCTTCATCAAAACTATGAACGTTGTCTCTTACGTGACCGTTGGTGATGATCAGGTCCAGCCAACCATCGTTATCAAAGTCCACAAAAGAGGTGCCGAAATTGACGTAGGGCATCGTTGGAGGCCCAATGCCGCACAGGCTACTAACCACATGAAAAAGGCCATTGCCATCGTTGTGGTAAAGCGAGGCAGGCTGTGCGAAGTATGTGGTAACAATGAGATCGAGTCGGCCATCGTTGTCGTAATCGGCCGAGTCGACGCCCATTCCTCCCTGAAGATTTCCTTGGGCATCATAGGCAGTGCCAGTGAGCACCCCCACATTTCGCCAATGACCTTGCTGGTTAGTCCAAAGATCTCCTGGCATCATATCGTTCGCCAGATAGAGGTCGGGATAGGGCCCGTCGAGGAGACGGGAGGCAAGGGCGCCCCACGTCTTTCCGGTATCTTTCCATGGAATGGCACGAAATCGTCTACCGTCTAAGTTTAAAAACAGATGACCAGATAGAGGTTGATAGATCTCTGGCCCACAAGCCGAATGCGCCCTGCCGACTGTGCAGATTTGCGGTGTAGACTGGTTGAACAGGACGTATTGTCCTATGAAAAGATCAAGGCGACCGGAGCCGGTGAAGTCGGCAAAGGCTGCACTCATGCTCCAATCCAGCCCTTCGATGCCGCTCTCAGCAGTTACCTCACGAAAGCGTCCCTTCCCCTCGTTATGGTAGAGCGCATAACAGTGATAGCCGGAGAGAAAGATATCTGGCAGGCCGTCTCCGTCGTAGTCGCCTACAGCACACCCCATCCAGTAGCGGTGCGGATCGAGCCCGCTTTGGGAGGTAACGTTCTCAAACGTTCCGTCCCGTCGGTTGCGATAGAGGGCGAGATTATAGGGACCGACCAGCAGAATATCTGACCACCCATCGTCATCGTAGTCTAGAAAGGCACAGCCGCCTCCGGCCGTTTCTAAGATGGTTAGTGGGCTGCGTCCGCCGTGCCCAAGGGAGAAGCGAATGCCAGCCTGCTCGGTAACATCGGTGAGGCGAATAGGGGGGAGATTTGATGTGTTTTTAGTGGACGAGATAGGGGCGGGATCCGCCGGCGAAGCGGATAGAGAACGGTGTATTCCACAGCCGCTTAGCAGGCCAGAAAGCAGGAATAGGCGACGCGAGATACGATGTCTCATAGCTATTGACCCGCGGGTACCTGGGCGTTTTGTATCTGCTGAAGTTGTTGAAGGTGAGCCGTGATCGTGGGATCGTTTGGCGCTAACTCATGGGCATTCTGAAGGCTTTCAATAGCTCCAGCCAGATCGGGTATTTGAAGCTGGAGTCTGGCAAGTTGTAAGTAGAGTTTCGGGTTGTTGGAATTACTTCCTAATTCGAGGCGAATATTCTCTATGCGTCGCCGAAGGTCTTGATGCCGTTGATAGATCGCAAGCGCTTTTGTGGCCTCCGCAGTGCGTCCAAGGTGTCGAAGAGCCTGTCCCAACGCATAGTAACCTGCATCATCGGAGGGATTAAGTTGGATAGCCTGTTCAAAATCGTGTACCGCCTCTTGCCAATGCCCCTGTTGTTCCGCTAGCAGACCCTCCTGGTAGGGCAAGAGGGGGGCTGTGGGGGCATGTTGCCGTATATAGTCAAGCGTTCGAGCCGCCAAAGCGATATCGGAGGGACTGCGCGGATTTTGGAGGAGGATAGTCACTAGGTTTGACTGGATGGGTAGGTTGCGAGGGGCAAGAAGGGCCGCCTGGCGGGCTTCGGCAACAGCTTGGTCTATCTTTCCTACCGCCGCATCCACGCTGCTTGCCAAGGCAAGATAGTCAGGATTTTTAGGATCGAGTTGAAGTGCGCGTTGTACGGCTTGCTCGGCGTTGGCCGATTGTTGCATCTGTAGGTAGCAGATGCCTAACTCACGCCACGCCACCGAGTCTTTTGGGTCGAGCTTCACCGCCGCTTGGTACTCATCTGCGGCATGAAGATAGGAAGCTTTGTGGATGTAGATGCGCCCTAAATCCACATGCGCCAACTCGTAGTTTGGGAAGCGACTTGTGACCGATTTAAGCAGCTCAAAAGCCTCTTTGTAGTGTTTTTGGGCGATGTATATCTCAGCTAAGGCCGTTGGTGGTTCTGGATCGTTTGGGTTGAGAAGGGTAGCCTGGATGAGAGCAGGCTCAGCCAGTTGCGCATCGCCGTCGCGGGCCAAACGAAGGCCAAGCTCTCTCCAGGCATAGCCATCTTTAGGATGGCTTTCGGTGTACCAGTGAAGCTCTAAGAATCCCATGTGACGGATGTGGAATTTGTGGCTCCATGGGCCAAACCACCAAGTAAGTCCAGCTGCAAGGACGGCAAGAACGCCGGCTAGGAGCGTAATTTGCAGCTTTTTAGGTATGCCTAGATAAGGCGATCTCTCCTCTTTTGTGGAGGCTAGGTTATCTGTGGTTGTCATCTCATCTATTGAAGTGGTTCGCATGATGCCTCTCATCCTGATTTCGAGCCTGGCCAATAAATGGTCTGCTTGTCAAGTAAGGTTCTTCTTTCTAGCGGTTGTGTCTAGGGCCTCCATAGCTTTTTGACGACAGAAGGGCAGTTGATATAGTGCCTCTTGGTTATGTGGATCGTAGTGGAGCACTTGCAAATAGGCTTCTGCAGCAGCAGCATAGTTGCCATGTTGCAGGAGTGCTCTAGCAAGTTGGAGAGCGATGGCAGGTTTGTTGGGGTTTTTCATGACCAGCTCTTGTAAATGAATGATCGTAGGCGTAACATTTTGGCTGAGTGCTATTTTTTTCTCCACATTCTGAGCCGCTACTATCCGGTGCTCCATGAGATATATTGTCTGCAGAATACGGAGGAGATCGGTGTCAGAAGGATTGACGTTGAGTCCCTCTTCTACGAGCTTTTGTGCGTGAGTAAGATCATGACAAGCAAGAAAAATTTCCGCACCGGCCTGGCATCGCAGCGGTGTCCAACTCTCTTTTTGGGCCTCTTTGGCCGAATCAAGAAGATCTTTAGAGGAGTGAGCTTCCTTAAGAAGGATCAGAGCTAGAAGTCCATGGATTTTAGGCGTGTCATAGGCGGGGGTCATTTCAATACGGCGTCGCAGAAGCTCTTCAGCCTTAGCTAATCCTCCAACATGGGGTGCGATCTTCACGAGGTCCGAGTAGAGCTCTTCTTCCATAGGGTTTTGGTCTATGGCGGCTAAAAGTTGTTGCCAGGCCTCGTTCCAGCGCTGATACCGTGTGAGGCAGGTGATATAGTCCGTATGATCGAAGTTAAGTCTAGGATTGATGGCTATTGCTTTTTCAATATCTCTAAGGCCATCCGCATAAAGGCCAGCTCTCGTTTCAATCTGCCCAGCGCGAACAAGCGCCTCCGCGTTATGATGATCGAGCCGATAGGCATTCTGATAGGCATAGTACGCACGAACAATCTGATTTGCGCTAGCGGCGCATTGGCCCAAGCCCAACCAGTCCTCTGATGAGGATGGATGACGAGCAACCAGTTGTTGCATGAGTGCTGTAGCTTTTTGGGCTTTACCTTCTCCGACGAGGCGGTAGCATAGGGTGCGTACAAGCAACTCATCATCAGGATGATGAGCCGCTTGGGTTTCCAACTCAGAAGTGGAGGCATGTTCTAGCCAGCTATTCCGAGCGATATTGTTTTCTGCGATGATGAGGGCGACCCCGCATAGAGTCAGGAAGACGATGATAAGCGGGCGCACGATTTGGCTAGGACTCCAAGGAAGCTTCACGATTCCGATCTCCTCGCAAAAACGTGTCTATCATCAGATTGATTCTACGACTCTGATATCTTTGTTGATGGGAGGTCTAACAACCGTGCTTCGCTTACTGCTCGGCCAGATCACCTCAATTTTCTCGACCTCTTTTACGGAGCCGAGGCCAAAGTGAATTCGCGGATCGCTTGCGGAAAAGAAGCTTCCTCCAGTTGTGCACTGTCGCGTCCATGTATTCCCTCCCGCCGTTAAAGTGGCATGCGCACCAAGTCCCATGCGATTACTAGAACGTCCTTCCAAAGTAAGGCGAATCCAATTGCCCGCCTGTGGGGTTTGATTGATAAGAAGGCGTGGCCGGCCTTCTAGGTCTGTGGCGACGATGTCAAGAAGGCCATCGTTATTGACATCGCCTATAGCTAAGCCACGTCCGACCATAGGGGTGGTAAAGCCGGGGCCGGCTTGTTGAGACATCTCGATAAAGGTGTGCCCTGCCTGATTCATGAAAAGCTGCATAGGCTGACGATACCGATTGAACTTATCTAGCAAGTCTTCATTATCGTGGATATGACCGTTGGCGATCACGATATCCAGCCATCCGTTATTGTTTGTGTCTATAAACTTTGTTCCGAACCCAACCATGTTTCGGGTTGGTTGATCGATACCGACATTAATCGAAGCGTACTCAAAGATGCCCGAATGGGTTGCGTGATAGAGACTATCCGGCTCTCCTTCAAAAGTCGCAACGAAGAGATCAATCAGCCCATCGTTATCGTAATCACCGAAATCTACTCCCATACCCCCTTGCATCTCACCTGCGCCGTTCAACGCCACTCCGCGCAGCAGCCCTTCATTTCGGAAAGACTTACCTTTCTCATTGATGAAGAGGTCTCCAGGCATTTCGTCATTGGCCAAATAGAGATCTGGCCATCCATCCCCGTTAACATCGGCTACAGCGACACCTAGGCACTTCCCGTGGGCGTTGTCAAGTCCGAGTTCGTGCGTCACGTCGGTGAAATGTCCTTTGCCGTTGTTATGATAAAGACTTCCAAAATCGGGATCATAGAAGATGGGGCCACAGGAGGACTTATATTTTCCGTAGTTGCAGAGCTGGAGAGTCTTCGAATTGAAGATAACGTAGCGTCCGACGTAAAGATCCAAATAGCCATCCCTATCGAAATCAAAAAACACAGCGCTGGTATGCCATGAGGTAGGTGATGGAGAGAAGAGGCCTGCCTCTTCAGAAACGTCTTCGAACCTTCCATTACCTACATTGCGAAAAAGTTTTAACACACCATAACCGGTCAATAGGATATCAGGCCGACCATCATTATCGAAATCTCCGACAGCACATCCTAAGTAAAAGCCGGGTTTTTCCAGCCCACTACCCGGAGTGACATCGGTGAATGTACCGTTGCCATTATTATGGTAAAGAGCGCAACTTGATGAGCGGGTCCCCGTTTGACCTACCAGAAGTAGATCGAGGTGTCCATCCCCATCGAAATCAAAAAGCGCACACCCCGTTCCAATCGTTTGCAAAATGTTCAACGGGCTTGGATGGGGAAGATGGCCGAGTTGGAAGGTGATCCCACTTTGAAGGGTGCGATCCTCAAACCAAGGCGGATCATTGGGAGATAGAGAAGCGCTAGCCGTAGAGGACTTGGAGAGGGTGTCGTAATTTCGTGGCCGACATCCTCCCAAAAAGCTTATAGCCCCAATAGTAGAGAGTAGGAGTTCCCGACGATTGAGATAGAGTCGACTCATGGTTGTGATGGATGTCCTGAAGACGTTTTGGGTGTACTTGCCGTTTTAAAACTCATATAGCAGGCAGCGATCTCTTTTTCGATTCGTCGATCCGGAGGGCGCAGCGCGCTATAGACTTGGTACTGCTGCAGTGCTTCTGAATAGTTTCCATACTTTTTGTAGATACGCGCCATACGTAGGCGGAGGTCAGGATTGCTCGGATCGGCAATAATGCGTTTTTGCATATAGTCTATTTCTCGCTGAGCACGACTAAGCTCTTGAGCGCCTTCAATCAGTCTCTGACCTTCTTTAGTTTGACCCGATTGAACAAGGCAGAGGCCTAGGTGATAGAGCGCTTGGGCATCGGAGGGGTTAAGGTGAAATGCTTTACGGTAGTTGGTGATGGCAGGCTTGTAGTCTCCGTCGCGTTCGTAGAGTTGCCCTAGATCAAAGTAGGCAGGTTCCATTTCGGGCTCGCGGGCGAGCGCGTTGAGAAACTCTTGTTCTGCCTGGCCTCTAAGTTGTGGATTATCCCCTTCCTGTTCGAACACATATCCAAGCAGATAGTGTGCATAGGCATTGTTATAATCGTCGCGGATAGCCTGCACGAGCTGTTGTTCTGCATCGGTGTAACGGGCGTAGTGTAGAAGAACTTCTGCTAAGGCAATGCGATACTCGGGATTATGGGGCTTGAGTGCCACGGCACGTTGCATCGCCAAGAGCGCTTGGTCTGGCTCATGAGCATCTCCATACATCTGTCCGAGGGTATACCAAGCGAGATCGTTTTTGGGTTGTAGTGCGACGATCTTCTTGAGCGGGGCTGTGGCGTGTTCGGGCAGACCGCTTAAATAGTAGGCTTGTGCCAATCCGAGATAGGGCGCAATTTGATGGGGTCGTAGTTGGGCAGCTCTTTGGAAAGAGGTTTGTGCCGCTGCATAGTCCTTTAGGCGAAATTGGGTACTGCCAAGCCCTATATAAGCCTCATAGAGCTTGGGATCGAGTTTCGTAGCCCTTGTAAACGCGTAGGCAGCGTCTGTTAGATCGCCGGATTTCAAGAGAGCAGAACCGTAGTAGAGGAAAACCAGGGGATCGTTAGGGCGGTCATGAACGGCATAGGCTAGTTCTTCCGCGGAAAGCGGTTTCAACATACGTTCTTCCGCCCACCGGCTGTTGCGGATTAGAAGACTCACCACAATAAGCACACAACCTATTGTTCCAATCAAAACATATTGTCGCTTCATTGATGCACTCTATCTACATCATTCTGGCTTGAAAATACACTTGCTGCAAAAAGTTGGGAAGCTATTGATGAGAAATCTTCATCAATAGCCTCCCCTAATCCCAACCAATTAGCTAACACGCACTCTTGTTAGTTCACGCACCATTTCCAACCCGGGTTATTCTGCTCCGGAATAGCCACTTTATTGTAGGGATAGGTCTGTTGGAACCATCCGTTACAGTCGGGCGTGGTGTGGTAGAGTTGATTACCTTGCTTAACGCTCATGGAGGCCGGATCTTGCGGTGTCACTTCAATGGACTTAACGTGTCCATCGGAGTAGCAGACTTCGGCACGCTGCTGATGTCGCGGAAGACCCCACGTGAAGCCCTGCCAGCTAAGCCAGCCAGTGACGAGAGAGGCATCCGACCCAAAGGTGGTATCTTCCATATTCCACACAGTGTGAGGTCGTCCCAGCCAGTCCGTGCCTCCACAGGCATTATTATGGGTCTGAGCGCATCCCCAGTCGGAGTGACCATCAATTACCAACCAGGTATCCGCTGGTGCTACGGCTGCAGCCTCAGAAAGCGGTTGGCGATTCCTTCCCCACTGATTGTTGTACAGATAGCTAACTGGATTACGATTCCACGACCAGTCGGTTGGGTTGTTTGGATTCTCATCCATGTCGGTCGAATCAGGACAACGATAAAGCCCTTTATTTTTAATGTAGGGTGCCACCGTATTTTGCCAATCCCAGGTACCGTCTTGTTGGCCGTTTGAAGGATCTATGGGACGCCAACCTCCAAAAGGATAGTGCTCATCATAGTCGGTGGTGTACATCTTGAAGGCGAGGCCAAGCTGTTTGAGATTGCTAGCACAAGAGATAGCGCGTGCCTTCTCACGGGCTTGGGCAAACACGGGGAAGAGTATCGCCGCAAGAATGGCGATAATAGCGATAACCACGAGAAGCTCGATAAGGGTAAACCCTTGACTAGATTTTGATTTTGTCGGTTGCATAGTGCAGCTCCTTCCAAATGTTATTGAGATTTTTTGTTGTATCGTGGCGGTTTTTGAAGCTAAGATAAAGGTTGAGGCGAGGAAAGCTCCTGTTTCCACCTCTACTGTTTTCCGCCTGAAGGCATGTTTGCATAAGGAGAACCACCTGGCGCGCCGCTTTCGCTAGGCGGCCCGTTTTGATAGGTTGGTGCTCCTGGGTTTTTGATATTCGCTGGCATATGTGCATAGGGATTACTTCCCGCACGTGCTGCTGGCCCTCGCAGGTAATGCCACCCAAGGAAGGCCAAAATCAGCACAACAACCACAATGGCAGCAACGATGATGGCCGGACTTACTTCTTTGTTCACATCACTCCTCCCTTAGTGATTTGTGTGGGCGTTAAAACCCACATGACTTGACAGAATAGATACACCCTCTCGCTTTCATCGTAATTTGGTTAGATGAGAAGCGTATGTCGGTATCTCTATTGTCATTATATCATACTATCCTGTGGAATGCAAATAGAGATACAACAAAAAAAGACAGGCTTCCTGATTTTTATGAAAACAACGGGGACTGGCTTTGAATTAACTATAGGTCGTTATTTTTATCATCGCTAAGGTAAGATCGTTTTTGCACACGCAGAATTGCAATAAACGCTTATTCAGGCCGTGGGACGCGCACACCTGTAGAAAGAGGATAAAGAGTACAATATTCTAGCTCAAATGGATATGAGAAACCATAAGGAAAGATAGTCCATCTATGCCCAGCAATGTCAAGCCTGATCGTGCGACGTTTCGTACACTCGCTCAAAAAGGAAACCTCATACCGATCTATCGTGAGATACTCGCCGATAGACTAACGCCGGTTTCTGCCTTTGAACGCCTTGTGGCCGATATAGGAGAGGAAGGCGAGAACCCGCGTGCTTTTCTCCTGGAGAGCGTTGAGGGTGGGGAACGCTTAGCTCGTTACTCCTATCTAGGGGTGAACCCTGGTCTTGTGCTGCGCACGAAGAACCGTGAAGTGATATTGCTCGAAGAAGGCCACGAGCATCGTTTCCAGCTTGAAGGAGGCCAGGATCCCCTCCACGTGCTTCAGAACCTGATGGGGCGCTATCGGTTTGTTGCCACCTCCGATCTCCCTCGATTCTGCGGGGGCGCTGTCGGCTTTTTTAGCTACGACCTGGTTCGCTTTTTTGAGAAGCTGCCCGATACAAACCCCGACGAACTTCAGGTAGATGATGCCTGCTTCCTGTTTACCGATACACTCGTGATTTTCGACCATGTGCGGCATCGTATCCTCGTGCTTTGCAACGCGCATGTGGACGGCGACCCCGATGCGGCCTATGAGGCGGCTATCAAAAAGATCGATTCTCTGGTGACACGTCTGCAGGCGCCCTATACGCCTCCGCCGCCACGTGTTCCCAATCGAAAGGTGGTGGTTGAGCCGTGTACTCCACGGGAGGAGTTCGAGGCCGCAGTAGAGCGCTGCCGAGAGTACATCTTGGCTGGCGATGCGTTTCAAATTGTGTTATCGCAACGTTTTAAAGTTCCTTTCTCGGCACGACCGTTCGATCTCTACCGAGCGCTTCGCTCTATCAACCCCTCGCCCTACATGTGCTATTTTGACCTCGGTCAACGCAAACTGATCGGGGCTTCCCCAGAAATTTTGGTAAATGTGCATGGCGATACCGTATGCGTGCGCCCGATTGCAGGCACCCGCCCTCGGGGTAAGACGCCCGAAGAGGACGCCCGACTGGAGGCAGAGCTCCTAGCAGATGAGAAAGAGCGCGCGGAGCATATCATGTTGGTTGATCTGGGGCGCAACGACATCGGTCGTGTTTGCGTTTTCGGAAGCGTGCGTGTGGATGAGCTGATGGTGATCGAGCGCTACTCGCATGTGATGCATATTGTGAGCAATGTGGTGGGCAAGTTAGCTCCTGACAAAAGCGTGTACGATGTGTTACGCGCCTGCTTCCCAGCCGGGACAGTCTCCGGTGCCCCTAAGGTGCGTGCGATGGAGATTATAGACGAACAAGAGTGGACACGCCGAGGGTTCTACGCAGGTGCTTTGGGCTACTTCAGCTATAGCGGAGATATGGACATGGCGATTACGATTCGCACCATGTTGACCGATGGGCAGGTGGCCTACATTCAGTCGGGCGGAGGACTGGTCGCCGATTCGGTGCCCGCGCTTGAGTATCAGGAGAGCGTGAACAAAGCGAAGGCCCTGATCGCCGCTATCGAAATGGCCGAAGAAGGTTTGGAGTAAGTTGCATGGTTTCTAAAAGAATCGAGGCTATTGTCAAGAATCGAGGCTGTTGTCTTTAGTGACTTAAACCTTTGCATGGCGGTGGCTTCGGTAGCGTAAAGGAATGGAGTGTCAACACAAGGAAAAGCTGACTAGATGAAGACTACGCGGCAATCCTGTTGTCGGTGAAGAAAAATGTGCTATAATCTCATGCTTTCCTTTTTACAGATGATACTCATGGAGGTAGAGGGCATATGGGTAGGAAGAGCGCTTTTACGCTCATTGAGTTGCTTGTCGTTATCGCTATTATAGCGATACTGGCTGCCATCCTCTTCCCGGTGTTTGCTAGGGCACGCGAGAGCGCCCGCCAAACGGTCTGCCTTTCTAACGAGAAGCAGATCGCCATGGCAGCCCACATGTATATGGACGATTGGGATGGAGCCCTGTTCCATCATCATGAGGAGTGGGTGCTTGACGACGGCACACAGGTGCCGAATTTGCCGCCGACAGTGGACGGCTGCATTGGGGGCGGACAGGGAAACAGCAACGCTGAAAAACCTTGGATGATCTTCTTTCAACCCTATATGAAAGGTCGGCTGATCGGCTTCTGCCCTTCCGATACGGAGCCGCGATCGCAAATTTTGGCGACGAACCTGCAGGAGTATAACGGTGGCATCACCGTTTTGGGGACCGAATGTCAGGCCGCACCAAATGGAGAGCAGTGCCAGGCGGAGATACACCACTGGTGTATGTGGAGCTACTTGCTGAACTCCATCTTCACGCACAAATCCTGCCGGTACGCAATGGAGGGCGTTCTTCCTGGCTTCGCCACGGAGGCCGTAATAGATGCCTTGCCTAATCCTAACATCATTATGTTCTCCGAGCGTAACTCTACGGCACTCGATGCCCCGGACAACCCGGACTATGGCTATGTGCCTCAAGACGACTACGACACATGGGTTGGCGAGGCCGCTTTGGTGCGATGGGGCAGTGGAAAATACGGCGATCAAGGTTGGATTAAATACGACCGTCATAATGGCGGTTCCAACTATATCTACTTCGACGGTCATGTGAAATGGATGCGATGGGGGCGCGCACGGGTTGATGAGTATCCCGACCACATAGTGCGCAATCCGCTGCCAAATCCCGCCCCCATAGTTTCAACAGGTGCTTTCAATGCTTATGAATGTTGCGATTCATTCTCGTTTGCACAGGCGATTGGCACCCCGCGCAGCAGCAGATGTTTCTCCCTCTGACTGCGATCCTCTTTAAGAATCGGTCGCAACAGCTCCTCTTTAGGAAAGGGAGGAGGCACACTTGCGCGCAAAAGTAAGCGCTCCGCCTCCTCCCGTTTTGCCTGCTCTTCAAGTTCCAAAAGCGTTTGCATCGCCTTTTGGCGAATCTCTTTTGGAACCCACTCCTGTAACATACCGTGATGAACAAACCGATTTAAGTAGGCTAGGGCATCGAGATCGCCAGCCTGAGCGATTTTATCTAGAACGGCATGTGCATACTGTGGGCCGAGACGGGCGAGATGCAGCGAGGTCTCGTTAGAGGCCACCGGGCTGCCTAGCAGATTCCAATAAAGGGTTGCCCGATGATACTTGGAGAGCTGTCGAAACATCTCTGTAGAAAGCTGCGGAAGAAGTTTGCCCAGAGCTAAGTAGGCCAGACCCATATGGCGCGGCTCGATCACGGCGTCGGCCTGCAATGAGTAGGTTGTAGCGAAGAATCCATCATCCAAATAGGGGAAGGGGAGCTGTTGAATCCACTGTTCGACAACCTCCGATAATGGCAGGCCAAAGCGAAAGTCGAAGAAAGTAAGAAGACGATCTAGGCTCTCCTTTGTCTCTTCCCAGAGAATGTCTAAAGGCCATAGTTCGTCGGAGGCGAGGAAGTCGGCCAAAGCGCTTACCACGCGGGGGCTTGCAGGGGTAGGAAGCCTTTGAAGGATCAGGTGCACCATCTCAAACTCGCCTTCAGACAGAAATAGCGAGAGGTGGCTACACAGTTGCTCCCAGTCGGCTGAAACCAATCCGCTGAGCTCTTGCGAGGTATCTGCCAAAAAGCGTTTCAAGGTTTGGATGAGGAGATGGTTGAGCTTTGGATGGGTAGCATCGAGGGAAGAGATAAGAGCAGGGAGCAGCTTTTGATCGCTAATGGCTTCAAGTTGTTGGATGAGCTCGCGTTGCGCCATACGGCGATTTTGACCAGCCAACAGCTCTAGACCAAGCAGTACCCCGCATATAAGCACCTGCAGAACGTGTAGGCCTATGGCAGAGCCGATGCCGTTCTCCTCCCCTAAAGGCTCTCGAAGGATGGTAAAGCATGGTAGAAGGAGAAAGAGGACGCAAAAATAGCCTAGCCATCGCAAACGCGCGCGATATTCTTCCGTCTTCCAGGCCTTGATCCGCTGAAGAAGCCGTGTTTTGGCATCGGAATCTGTGTTTTGAACCGGCGACCAGATCGCTCTCTTTTTCGTTTCCATCTCCGCCGCGACCCTCATATTCTAAACTTCTCAACGGGCCGTTGGGATTCCTGCTTTTTATGCAAGAAACGCGGAAGAGGTGGTGTATACTAAGTACGGAACTTGTGTGTCGTTTAAGTTTTTCTGGAGCTGTAGATGACGTTAGAGATTCATCCGCTATTGGCACAACGCCGCAGCCCCCGCGCGATAGACCCTAATCGGCCCGTTCCCCGTGAGGTCACGCAGAGACTGTTAGAGGCAGCACGTTGGGCGCCCTCTTCTGGCAACTCGCAGCCGTGGCGCTTTGTGGTGGTGGATGCCCCAGACGCCCTTGCACGCGCTCGTGAGGCGCTCCATCCGGGCAATCAGCGATGGGCAAACCGCGCTCCGCTTTTGCTTTTGATCTGTGCCAACCCTCAGGATGATGGAGACATCAACGGGCAGCCACTCTATCTGTTTGACTGTGGGTTGGCGGCAGAAAACCTGTTATTACAGGGAACGGCCGAGGGACTTGTGGTTCATCCAATGGCTGGATGGGACGAGAATATCATGCGTACTGCGATGGGTGTGCCCGATCCCTACCGGGTTGTGGTGGTCATCGCTGTCGGCTATCCCGGACGCCTCGAGGATTTACCGGAGGATCTGCAGAAACGAGAAACGGCTCCGCGCGCACGCAAACCGCTATCAGAGCTAACACACTATAACGGATGGTGAGGATTAACGTATGGAAGACGTGCGTATCACGATCAAGCCCGATGTCCGCATTGGAACGATATCTCCACGTCTGTACGGACATTTTGCGGAACACCTAGGGCGCTGCTGTTATGATGGACTGTTTTTGAAGCCTACGAGCGCGCCGGTTCCTAACCAAAAAGGTTTTCGCACCGATGTGCTCGAGGCGCTGAAAAACATGCCTATGCCATTGCTGCGTTGGCCTGGGGGGTGTTATGCGGATCACTACCATTGGCGCGATGGTATCGGACCTAAGGATCAGCGCCCTAGAAGGCTCGGGATGTCCTGTGGAGAGGTTGTCGAGGACGACAACAGCTTAGGCACCCATGAGTTTCTTTGGTTTTGTGAGCAGACGGGGGCCGAACCCTATTTGGCTGCAAATGTAGGAACGGGATCGCCTCAAGAGATGTGCGATTGGGTTGAGTACTGCAACAGCGCTCTAGATACAACCCTTACCCGGCTACGGCGGGCAAATGGAGCGGAAAAACCGTTTGGGGTGAAGCTGTGGGGGGTTGGTAACGAAAACTGGGGGTGTGGAGGCAACTTCGATGCGCGCGATTATGCGCTGGAGTATCGGCGCTATGCAACCATGCTTCGGCATGTAGACCCCCACATTGAGCTTGTTGCTTGCGGCTTCGATGAGCCGTGGAATCGGACTCTCCTGCAAACCTTGCGCCACCATCTAGATACCATTGACCATCTTTCAGTGCACCGCTACTGGCACGGAGAAGGGGGAGAGCTCGATCCCTCTGAGAAGGTCTCTTATCGCCTTTTTACCGAGGCATCGCTGACGGAAGCCTTTGTGCAACAGACCGCCGACATCATTCGTGTGGAGCTCGGCGAACGACGCCGTGTGGGGGTTGCTCTGGATGAGTGGGGTATTTGGCATCCGGAGGCGAGACTTCAGTTTGATCCTGATAAACGCGGTGGGCCCTACGAGCAGGTTTCGACCCTACGCGATGCCCTAGCGGCCGCCATTGTTCTGGAAGGCTTTCATCGGCAGTGCCGCGTTTTGAGTTTGGCCAACCTCGCGCAAGTCGTAAATGTGCTTCATGCGCCCATTCAGACGCGAGGGGCTGCTATGTGGCGTACACCCACCTATCATGTCTTTCAGCTTCATGCCCCACATATAGGGGCCACCGCTCTGGAGGTAGAGGTGCATGCAAGTCTTTTGCCCGTTAGTGAGGAGCTGCGCTGCGTTACGGCTACCGCTTCGCTCGATAAGGAGGACAATCTTACACTCACCGTTCTCAATTTGCATTTGGATCAGTCGGCCTCGGTGCATTTCGGCGGCACAGAGGGCCGCGTGCTGTTCGATGCACAGCTGTTGACAGCCGATAACCCCCTCGCTCATAACTCGGCGGAGAAGCCGGACGCGGTGGTACCGCAGCCCATTAAGGCCACTGAGAGCACGCAGGGCGGCTACCTTGTGAATCTGCCGAAACACTCCATGGCGACGTTCCGGTTAAAACGAAGATGACACCTCTTCAACATATCGCTATTCCGGGTCTCGTTCATCGCACATCGGGCAAGGTACGCGAAATTTTTGAAGTCGGTAACGACTCGCTGCTTATTGTCGCCACCGACCGTATATCGGCTTTCGATGTGGTGTTGCAGGAGGGCATTCCCGATAAAGGGCGTGTGCTTACTCAACTTTCTGGGTGGTGGTTTCAGCAGTTGAGCCCCTTGGTGCCCAATCACTGCTTGGCGGTAGATGATGCGGCCATACTGCCCTATTTGGAACGTAGCGGTGTTTCCCTCGAACCCGCCCTAAAACGGAAGTTGGCCGGACGAAGCATGCTCTGTCTGAAGGCAACGCCGCTGCCGATCGAGTGTGTGGTCCGAGGCTATCTTGCCGGCTCGCTATGGAAAGAGTATGTGGCGGCAGGTGGAGAACATAAGGATGTGATTCTTCATGGGGTGGCGCTGCCGGGCGGCTTGAAAGAGAGTGAAAAGCTACCGGAACCCATTTTTACACCGGCGACGAAGGCAACTGTCGGTCATGACGAGAATATCTCGTTGTCCGCGGTGGCCGAGCGCATCGGAAGCATCTTCGCGCATCGCGTTGCTGAGATCAGCCTTGCGCTCTACCGGAGTGCAGAGGAGAGAGCACGGCATTCGGGGCTGATTCTGGCGGATACCAAGTTCGAATTTGGCTTACGCAACGGCGAGCTTATATGGATTGACGAAGCGCTCACGCCCGACTCCTCCCGCTATTGGGAGGCCAGCCTTTATCGGCCAGGGCAGAGCCAGCCTTCCTTCGATAAGCAGTTCGTACGCGACTGGTTGGAGCAAACGGGTTGGAACAAACAGCCTCCCCCGCCAACGCTCCCTTTAGAGGTGGTTCAGCGCACTGCAGAAAAGTATCGTGAAGCCTATCGGCGGCTTACAGGTAAAGAGCTGCCTACCTATGAGGAGTGAGCTTGGTTGTCCGATGCCTAGGAACGCTAGCATCCTGCTGGCCATGCCTATGGAGAGCGTGAAACTGCCATGTCGAAACACCAAAGCACCTCGCATCAACAAGCTCTAAAACAGGCTCTGCTTGCGGTTGGCATCACATTTGTCTGGATGATCCTCGAAGCCGCCGTCGCGCTGCTGCTAGGGGCTGCAGCACGCAGCTTGCTTTTAGAGGGCTTTGGGCTAGACAGCCTCATCGAGTTGCTCAGCGCGGGTGTGCTGCTTTGGCGTTTGGATGCGGAGTACCGGCGTGGACTATCGGCCGAATCGCTGGAGTCGGTCGAGAAACTGGCGAGCCGTATTGCCGGTACTCTCCTGGCCGGTTTAGCTTGCTTGCTTTCCGCGCTTGCAATAGGGCGCCTATTGGGGCACGGATTGCCTACCGATACGGAACGAAGTGCGTGGGGCATCTTGGTAGGGGTTGCGGCGAAAATTGGAATGCCGCTTTTGGCCGCTTGGAAGTTGCGACTGGCGGAAAAACTGCAGAGCCGCGCCCTTCGTGCCGAAGCGGTAGAGAGCGCCGCTTGTGGCTACCTCGCCATCGTGCTGGTGGTCGGTCTGCTGGCTGAGCGCCTTTTAGGATGGCAATGGATTGATGGCGCGGCGACACTCCTGCTGGTGCCTTTCTTATTGCGAGAAGCCTTTGCAGCCTTCTTTGGTCTGCCCTGCTGCGGACAGTGTGCCGTTAAGGAGCAACAGAATGAACATCTATCATGAGCGAATACAGCGTCTGCAAGCCTTAATGCAACAGGAGGGTTATCGGCTTGCCATCCTCTCTTTTTCCGATCAGATGCGCTATCTGACTGGCTATGTAGAAAACGGTCACAAGCGGTTCTTAGCGCTTTTTGTGCCTTGGGTAGAAGAGCCGGTCTTTGTGGTACCAAAGATGAATGTGGCGCAAGCCAGTCAGAACCTTGCACAAATTTCCCTGGTCTACGGCTGGGAAGATTCAAGCGGTTGGCAGGACACGGTGCGCACGCTATTTCGGGGTTGGGATATTCGACCCGGACAGGCAGTTCTCGTGGATGATGAGCTGTATGCGGTGCATCTGCTAGGACTTCAAAGTATAGCGCCGAACCTAACTTATCTGCCAGCAGATCCGGTGCTTTCTAGGCTTCGGCGTGTGAAAACCCCTGATGAGCTATCTGCCATGCAGCGCGCGGCCGAGATCATTGATACGGTGATGGAGGCCACTTTGGCCTCTTTAAAGGAGGGTGTAACGGAGATAGAGGTCGCTGCGCTGGTAGAGCAGCAGATCCAACAGCATCGTTCGACGCCCTCTTTCGAGCCGCTCATCTGTTTTGGAGCGAATGCAGCTATGCCGCATCATACGCCTGACGCTACCCCGCTAAAGCGAGGCGACATGGTAATCGTAGATATCGGCTGTACATGGGAGCATTATGCATCGGATACCACCCGTACCGTCGCCTTTGGCGCACCGCCGGATGAGGAGGCAGAAAGAGTTTATCGGACAGTTGCTGAGGCACACGTTGCCGCCTTTGCGGCCGTGCGCCCTGGTATCTTGTGTGAAGAGATAGATAGGGCAGCTAGACAGGTTATTCAGAGGGCCGGCTATGGAGAGAATTTCATCCATAGAACCGGTCATGGCATTGGGCTTTCCTGTCACGAACCACCCTATATTCAAGAGGGGAACACGCTTCCCCTTGAGCCTGGTTTCTGTTTCTCCATCGAGCCTGGCATCTATCTATCGGGGCGCTACGGAGTTCGATTAGAAAATATTGTTACGGTAACTGAAACCGGCGCGTTATCGCTGAATCGTCCGATTCCGAAAACGCTACCGATTATTGCGTAGGGAGAGGAGTTCGCTATGGATCTAGAGGAGCGAGGAATGAACGACGAAGAGATGCGCCTGCACCAGACAAACTTGCACACGGCGGACTGGAAGCGCTGGGGGCCTTATCTTGCGGAAAGGGCATGGGGAACCGTGCGGGAGGATTATAGCCCCGATGGAAGCGCATGGGAGTACTTTCCACACGACCACGCCCGCTCAAAGGCCTACCGGTGGAACGAGGATGGGCTTTTGGGTATCTGCGATCGTGGTCAGTATCTTTGCTTCGCCCTAGCTCTTTGGAATCACAAGGACCCTATCCTCAAAGAGCGGCTTTTTGGCCTTACCGGCAATCAAGGCAACCATGGAGAGGATGTGAAGGAGTACTACTTTTTTCTAGATAACACACCCACCCACTCCTACATGAAAGCTCTATATAAATATCCGCAAGCCGCTTATCCTTATCAACAGCTTATTGATGAAAACGCACGCAAAACAAAAGAAGACCCTGAATACGAGCTTTTTGACACAGGCATCTTCAATGAGAACCGCTATTTCGATGTATTCGTTGAGTACGCTAAAGAAGCTCCTGAGGACATCTTGATTCGAATAACCGTGGTGAATCGAGGGCCGGAAGCGGCTCCTCTCACCTTATTACCCACTCTCTGGTTTCGCAATACATGGATTTGGGGTGAACACACACCTGTGCCCAATTTAACCGCTGCACAGCCGGAAAACCCTGCTGGAAAAGCTGAGGCGATCAAAGCGATTAGGGCGGAGCACCCCATTATTGGAGAGATGTGGCTTTTATGCCAGAGCATTTCGAGCGGACCTGAGCTACTTTTTACCAATAATGAAACCAACTATCAGCGCCTCTATGGGCCTAGCGTCAACAATTCGTCCCCCTACGTGAAGGATGGTATCAACGATTATATTGTGCAGGGCCGGTCTGAGGCTGTCAATCCGGAAAAGACGGGCACAAAAGCGGCTGCCTGTTACCGCCTCACGATAGGAGCGGGTGAAACATGCGAGGTGCGTTTGAGGCTTACCCGTTGGTCCACGATATCTGAGCCACTTGGAGTCTCTTTCGAGCGGATTTTCAGAACACGTAAACAGGAGGCAGACGATTTCTATGCGGCCTACGTGCCCGACGGCGCTTCCGAAGATCTGCAAAACATCCAGCGCCAAGCTTTTGCCGGCATGTTGTGGAGCAAGCAGTTCTACCACTACAACGTGGCTACCTGGCTAGATGGGGACCCCGGCTTTCCGCCACCACCGCCGCAGCGCAAGAGCGGACGTAATCATGATTGGAGGCACCTCGATAATTTCGATGTGTTCTCTATGCCCGACACTTGGGAGTATCCCTGGTATGCTGCCTGGGACCTCGCCTTTCACTGTATCGTCTTTGCGCTGATTGACCCCGCTTTCGCCAAGCGACAGCTGATCCTTCTTTGTCGCGAATGGGCGATGCACCCCAACGGACAGTTACCTGCCTATGAGTGGAACTTTAACGACGTAAATCCCCCCGTGCACGCATGGGCTGCCCTGAGAGTCTATCGCATCGAACACCGGCTGACAGGAAAGGCCGATCTCCATTTCCTTGAGCGTATCTTTCACAAGCTTTTATTGAACTTTACCTGGTGGGTCAATCGCAAAGACCCTGAAGGCCGGAACGTCTTCCAGGGTGGTTTTTTAGGAATGGACAACATCGGGGTGTTTGACCGCAACGCTCCCTTGCCAAGCGGAGAGACACTCGAGCAGTCAGATGGAACGGCCTGGATGGGCTTCTTCTGCCTCTCTATGTTTGCCATTGCCGTGGAGCTGGCTCGGGACGACCCTGCCTATGAGGATATGGCCATCAAATTTTTCGAGCATTTCCTCTTTATCGCCGGCGCCATCAACAATATCGGCGATTCGGGAATATCGCTTTGGGATGAGCAAGACCACTTTTTCTATGACGTGCTCCGCATGCCCGACGGCACGGCCATTCCTTTGCGAGCTCGCTCTCTCGTGGGGCTCATTCCGATCCTCGCCGTGGAGACAATTGAGGATGAGGATCTGAAGCGAATGTCTGAGTTTCGTGAGAGGGCCGAATGGTTTTTGGAGAAGCACCCTGAGCTAGCTAGCCTTGTATGTCATCTCCATGTCAAGGGAGATCAAGATAGACGACTGCTAGCGCTTGTGCGCCCAGAGCGGTTGGTAGAGGTGCTGCGCCGAATGCTGGACCCCAACGAGTTCTTGAGCGATTATGGTATCCGGAGCGTGAGCAAGTATCATGAGCAGCACCCGTATGTGCTCAATCTCAATCAGGAGATACGGTCGGTAGACTATGAGCCGGCGGAATCACGAACAACCTTGTTTGGAGGCAACTCCAACTGGCGCGGGCCTATTTGGTTCCCCATCAACTACCTCATTATCGAAGCCTTGCAACGTTTTGACTACTATTTCCGCGACTCGTTCAAGGTCGAATGCCCCACAGGCAGTGGCAACCAGATGACTCTATGGGAGGTAGCTACGGAGCTTTCTCATCGCCTGGTGCACATCTTCCTAAGGGACGGGAACGGGCGACGCGCCGTGTTTGGCGACAACGAAACTTTTCAGACCGACCCGAATTGGAAAGACTACATTCCCTTCCATGAATATTTTCATGGGGATACAGGTAAAGGGCTTGGTGCCAGCCACCAGACAGGGTGGACAGGCCTTATTGCCAAGCTAATTGAGCAAAGTGGAGCCTAGCGATGCGCATTTTCTTGTGTTTCATGCTTATTGCCTTGCTTAGCATAGGTTATGAGGGAAGGGCTTTGTCGCAGACCACGAACGATATCGTCTACGCTAGCGGGAAGCCTTGTACTTTGTCTCAGATGTTACAGCAGTTGGTTACAGCAGATATTGTGTTCGTCGGTGAAGAGCACGATGACCCTCAAGCCCATCTATTAGAGTTACAAATACTCGAGGATCTCTATAAAGCGCATCCACAGCTTGCCCTCTCTTTAGAGATGTTCGAGCGCGACGTGCAGTTACCGCTCGATGAGTATCTGCAGGGGTTTATCACGGAGCCGCAGTTTCTGGCGTGCAGTCGCCCCTGGCCAAACTATAAAACGGACTATCGGCCATTGGTAGAGTTTTGTAAGACACATGGTCTACCGGTGCTTGCCGCCAATGCGCCCCGTAGGTACGTGAATTTAGTGAGTCGAGAGGGTATGCAGGCACTGGAAAGGCTTCCAAAAGCCTCGAAGGTCTTCTTACCTCCCTTACCCTACTCCATGCAGCTACCGGAGGGCTACTCCAAGGCGCTGGATACTGTTTTAGGGCCGGCGCATGAAGGGCAGAATATGGCCGATCCCGCCATGCCTACCTTGCAGCATATGAAGGAGGCACAGGCGCTTTGGGACGCGACGATGGCGGACTCGTTGGTCCGCTTTCACGATCGGCATCCCAGGATCCATCTTCTGCAGATCAACGGACGAATGCATAGCGATTATGGGTGGGGCATTGTAGATCGTGTTAAACAGCTGCGTCCTCGGCTGAAGATCGTAGTGATCTCGATACAGAAAATGCGAACGCACGACGTCCCAGAGGCGTCTGCGCTACAGGCGGGCGATTTCGTAATTCTTACCTATCCGAAGGAGGGAACGGCGAACACCGATGCCGCACCCTAAGGCCAAACCCAATCGGCTGAAAAAGCTGTGGGGCGGTTGTGTCTTAAGCATCGGAGGGCTATGGCTCATCGGGGGGCTTTTTGGTGTTTTTGAGGGGCAGTTAGTGGCCTGGCTGTTCGTTCTGTGCGGTTTTGTGCTCTTACGGTTGGGCTATCAGCTTTTTCGAGACATGCCCTCTCCGCCTAAAGAGCCATAGAGGAGGAGTATAAAAGACGCGATGCATTCCCTGCAATCACCGCCTTATGTTCTTTATAACCTCACGCTAGCGACTATACCCGTTGTTTTAGGCTTTCTATTAGCCGGTTGGTTTAAACAGCGGCGTGTGATGCGGCGTGGCCTGGCGGCTTTTTTTTGGGTTCTTATTTTTGTTCCTCTGTGCCTCTTATGGCTAGTGTTTCTGCCCAATACCTGTTATTTGCTTACCGAATGGAGGCACTTCTTCACAGATAGCCCTCTGGTGCAATTGCGAGATACCGCGATAACGCCGCGGCAGCAGTTGCAGGTAGCAAAGCTCGGGTTCTTCTTCCTTCTCTACAGCGGCTATGGTATCCTCTGTTATGCTTTGGCGATTCGGCCGGTTGCGTGCGTTCTGCGTCAGGCACGCCTGCAGCCCGGCTTCTTTGCTGTGCCCTTTTTTCTTCTGATCTCCTTGGGCGTCTATTTGGGGCTCGTCGTGCGACTTAACTCTTGGGAGGTGGCGTTGCATCCAAAGGCGGTTTGGTTCAGCATCGTTCACGTGTTTCAGACCCCTGCGCTTCTCAAGGTGATACTCGTTTTTGCGATTCTGCTTTGGATACTTTATGAGATTGTGGATGCCTGGTTCGATGGGGTGCTCATGCGGTTTCGGCGGCGTTCCTCTGGCAGCGATTCCTACAAGCTTGGCAAGGGATGAGAAAGAGGACAGTATCTGCCCCAAATTGAGGTAAAACATACTGCCACGAGTTCTCCTTAGAAAGGAATTTTGCATACCTATCATGGCTGCGCAGACCTTAGACCAGATCGTATCGTTGTGTAAACGACGAGGTTTCATTTTCCCCGGAAGCGAGATATATGGAGGACTACAAGGAACTTTCGACTACGGTCCCTTAGGGGTAGAGTTAAAAAATAATCTTAAGCGTCTCTGGTGGCAGCACAATGTGTACGACCGAGACGATATGGAGGGCCTAGATTCGGCTATTCTTATGAATAGGTGGGTCTGGTACTACTCCGGTCATGAAGATACCTTTGTAGACCCTCTTGTGGACTGCAAGCTCTGTAAAGGCCGCTTTCGCGCCGACAAGTTGCAGGAGGCTAGCTGTTTAAAGCACCCGAAACTTCATCCCGGTGAATGCGAGGGCGAGCTTACCGAGCCACGGCCGTTTAATATGATGTTTAAAACGCAGGTAGGGCCGGTGCCGGACCCAGAGTCTTTCGCCTATTTGCGCCCTGAAACCGCACAAGGTATTTTCATTAACTTCAAAAATGTACTTGACTCCACCGGCCGCAAACTGCCTTTTGGTGTTGCACAGATCGGCAAAGCATTCCGCAATGAGGTAACCCCGCGTAACTTCGTGTTCCGCACCCGTGAATTCGAGCAGATGGAGATAGAGTACTTCTGCCGTCCTGGGGAAGATGAGGCTATTCATGAGGCCTTCATTAAAGACCATTTGGAGTGGTGGATTAAGGTGTGCGGCCTTAGCCCAGATCGCCTCTCACTCTATGAGGTGCCTCCTCATGAGCTTGCCCACTACTCAAAGCGGACGGTGGATATTATGTATCGCTATCCCATCGGAACCGAAGAGCTTGAGGGAATCGCCAATCGCACCGATTTCGATCTCGGCTCGCACACCCGCGACCAAGATAAGCTTCAGATCACCGCAAAGGTTAAGAAAAACGAGCACTCCACGGAGCGTCTCACCTACTTTGACCAGGCAAGCAATCGGCATATCGTGCCCTATGTTATCGAACCTTCAGCGGGAGTAGATCGTGGGGTTTTGGCCATTTTATGTGAGGCCTACGACGAGGAGCGCCTGGATAACGGAGAAACGCGTGTGGTGCTGCGACTTAAACCGGCCTTAGCCCCAATAAAGGTGGCCGTGCTTCCTTTAAAGAAGAACGAACCGCAGATCGTAGAGACTGCCAAGCGTATTAAGCGAATGTTGCAAGAGGCGGGCGAGTTTCGTACGGTCTACGACGATACAGCAGGCATTGGGAAGCTCTATCGCCGACAGGATGAGATCGGCACACCGTTTTGCGTGACGGTGGATTTCGACACAATAGGACGGGCGGAGGATAATGGCCTAAAAGATACGGTGACGGTGCGCGATCGAGATACTATGAAGCAAGAGCGCGTTCCAATTAAAGAGTTGTACAACTATATTCGAGAGCGCATTATGCCGAAGAAAGGTTAACAAGGTTCGACATGCGTGCAACTTTTCTAGCAAGCCTTACACTCCTACTAACCACGAACTTTATGCTGCTAAACTCCATGGCGGCTAGAGCGCAGACATTGGTTCATGTAAAGCGCTCCGATGGCCGTATCCTTGCGCTTATGGTTTATGAGCCGAGCGATACAAAGGATCCAGCCGTGGCCATTATCTCGCCTGGCGCCGGGGGCACAGAGCGCGGGTATAGCTACCTAGGAGAGGCTCTTAGTAAAGATGGGTGGTTGGCTGTTGTTGTGGAGCATCCGGAAAGTGGCCCTCAAGCCTTAGCGAAAGCGGTTCGTGCGAAGGGCTTGCGCGATGGACTAGCTGAGATAGTGAACAATCCTCAAAACTACACAGCTCGGTTTGAGGATATCGCGGCAGCTCTTCAGTGGGTACAGAAGAAGGTCCACCCTTCCTTCAAGGCCCTCATCGGCCACTCTATGGGAGCCATTACGGTTCAGTTGGAGGCAGGAGCCCAAAATAAGTTTCATTTACATCCTCAGGGAGGGTTCGATGCCTATGTCGCGCTCTCTCCCCATGGACCGGGGGTGATCTTTCCTGCGAGATCGTCTGAAACCATTAGGTCACCGATTTTGATGATCACGGGAACCCAAGATGAAGGGTTAGAAGGAGACTATCACTGGCGCATGAAGGCTTTTGAGGGTCTCCCAAGCGCGGGGAACTGGCTGGCTGTTATCAAAGGAAGTAATCACATGAACTTTGCTGGCTATGGTTTAGGGGCGGTCAAAACCGAATCGGTCGTAGTTACCCTGGTAACTGCGTTCTTAGACGCATTGAAAGCGCACCACCAACCTCTTCCGCCAAGGCTTACCGGAGTTCAGCTGATAACCAACTAGGCTTACGCCTTTCCTGGAGAACTGAGCGCACCTTAGAGCGGGCTGAGAAGCTTGGGAGTGAAAGCGCTTGAGCTGTTCAATGAGGTTTTCTACGCACCACGCTTAAGGGTCGCTAAAATCGTTCCACCCGATCTGCTTGTCGATCGCGTCGAGACTAGTTCCGGCCGGTGCGTCCTGTTCTTTTGCACCTTGGGGAGGCGCGAAGGCGAGCCAGAGATAGCCCTCATCGGTGCTGTTGGAGAAGAAAATGTTAGTCACTGTTGCACTCATAGATGCTTCGACACCATGGGCATTAAAATTGTCTATTCGCAGGTTCTTTTCGTAGCGGGTGAGCAGCGTCTGGCCCGAGGGCTCGGTAGTGAGATAAAACTTCCACTCCATTGTCACATGTCCCGTCCGCTTCGATTGAGTAAGCGTGAGAGTGATATAAAAATCCACTACGCTCTGTTTAGGTGTGCTTGAAACAACTTTTAACGATTCAATACCGGACACATCGGATGAAGCAAATGATGATAGAAATCTATAAGGCGCCGAGAACAGACCTTTGTCTATTTCTATGAGATCGCTGAGATCGCTGACAGCAGAGCCCGCTAAGAGGTCGAGGAGTGGGGAATCGGCCGTATCAACGAGTTGCGGCAAGGCCGTCCGCTGTTTTTGATCGGCTGTGAGCGGCATTTTTACGTAGTGGTCGGAGTGATTGTAGGATAGAGCGTAGAGCGATTCGCCATCTACAAAGAACAGAATGTGATCGGCCGGATAGTTCTTATCTGCAGGAAGTTCGCGTAGGCAGTAGAGGTAATCGGGTGCACGGAAAAGATAGGTGTTCATGCCGACACTTGTTTGGGATTTGCCTTTGTTAGGCTCATTGGTTGCGAACGTTTTCTCCTGTAGGCAACAGGCGGTGCAATGCGAGTAGGTATCTTGCAGTTTTTGGAGGAGAAGGAGAGCTTGTGGGTCGATGTCTTTTGTGAGCTTGATATCAGCAGCAGACGCGCAAGGCGCGAAGCTAACGGCTATAAAGCTTAAAAGGCCGATAAGCTGCACGACATAAGAGGGCTTCATTTGGAGTCTCCGTTGAATGGATATACATGCGCCCCTAATAACATAAAGCAGAACGCATCTTAGCCACAAAAAACGCCTTATGGGGAAGATCGTGACAACTTGTGTAAAACAAAGATGATGCTGGAACAGGAGAAACGGAGTATTCCACCGAAATCTAATCACCACAACAAAAAATCGGTGAGGTGCAGGAAAAATGAGAAGGAGGGGCGTTGCTGATCTGAAGGCAGGTGTGGCCGAGAGAGATATTACGCCGCCAATAGGGTTGCCGATGTGGGGCTACGCAGCGAGAAAAGAACCTGCACAGGGGGTGCTCGATCCGCTCTATGCGCGCGTGCTGGTGCTGGAGTCTGGCTTAAGGCGGCTCGCTTTGATATCGCTTGACCTAGGAAGAACGTTTGGAGCGACCTCCCTGGCGCAATTAAGAGGAGCGTTGAGGACGCGTTGCGGAATTAACTATCTTATTGTCGCGGCGACCCATACTCATTCCGGACCGGTGATTCAGGAAGAGTACACAGGCGGCACGCCTCCATGGGAACAGACAGCTTTAGAGCAGATAGTGCAGGCGACAGACACGGCAGTCAAAGGGCTGCAACCGGTGCGACTTGGAATAGGCTATGGGCGCGCCTTTATCGGTCATAACCGACTTAGGATAGAGCCAGATGGTACGGTTATTTGGTTCTCTAGCAACCCACAACGGATTCCGACCGCTCCTGTAGATCCCACCGTTACGGTTCTTCGGTTGGATACCTATGATGGTGAACCACTGGCAATTCTGGCACACCATGCCTGTCATCCCGTCGTTTTGGATGCGGTGAACCTCAACTATTCCGCCGATTTTCCTGGGGTCACCGTGCGGATGGTTCGCGAAGCGTTTGACAACAAGCCGATCTGCTTCTTCCTTCAGGGAGCCACGGGGGACATCAACCCCTACTATGCGCACCTTCCACCGTTGGAGAACGAGATAAAGCTACGGGACTGGACAGGTTTACGGTTGGGAGAAGAGGTGATACGGGTGGCAAGCGGCGTTCGAACCGAGATTTGGGAGGATACCACTATCGGCTGCACAGAGGAGGTCCTGCGCTTTCGACCTCGATATCGGCCTTCAGCGTGGCGAGCGGCTATTAAGAGCTTTGGTGAGGAGTTCGCTCGCTGGTTTAATCCTCGCATGGAGCAGGAGAGCCGAGTACCTCTTACCACCGTGCTCATTGGAAAGCGATTAGCGCTGATGACCATCCCCGGCGAGCCCTTTGTCGCTTTCCAACAAAGTTGGCGGGAGTGCTGCCCCGTCCGGGATAGCCTGTTGTTAGGTTATGCCAACGGCTATTTCGGCTATTTCCCAACGATTCGTGCGGCGGCGTACGGAGGGTACGGGGCCAGCGGCCCTACAGCGTGGATAGAGGTGGGCGCTGGTGAGAGGCTGGTAAATCAGGCGACGGTAAGGGTCTACGAGATGTTGGGACAGCTGCAGCGAAGGCCTTGAAAATGTAAGACGTAACTCTCAAAAATTGCAAACATCGTTCACTCTGTGTTCGAAACGGAGGATGGCGCAGCGTTCGTTGGTAACGGCAAATAGTAGAGTCTATGGTTGTAAACAAAACTAACGGCCTTCCCTCCAGGGACGGTGCGGAGGTCAAGAGGGTCGGTTGGAAAAACCAAAAATCGAGCGGGTTTCGGAGGGGTATTAACCACCAGCTCGCCCAGCTTTTGGAGCTGTCCGCTATGTTGCGGATAGAGCCAAAGCGTGAAGAGCGTTTTTTGAGGGTTGGGAAGTTTGGGAAAAATACGCTTTAGCCATCTCAAGAACATCGGCGCAGGTAGAGGCTGCTGCGTAAGGTAGACGCGCGAATCGGAGGCGGTTGAAGCGTAACCGATGAGAGTGGTGCCTGGCGGTATGGGAGGGGCAGGAGGGGTAAGCGTGACGGAGAAAGAGATGTGCAGATCAGGCAACAGACTTCCAAAGCCGTACTGATGGCGCGTGTTGAAGAGAACATGTAGATTGGAAGGCAGCAGAGGGCTACTTGCCTGATAGAGAGCGAGTTGGGCACGGCTGGTGAGCACCTCTATGGTGCTTCGTCCTAGGGCCGCGAGGAGTGATGGATTCGCCTGCAACGCGTTAGTTGGAACAGGAGTGGTTAGATGATGTGTGAGGTCGTATGTTCGGATTGGGAGAACACCGCCGGTGTAGACGGGGGCTGTTTGGCGATAGAACACCACCTGGTCGGCCGAGAGCCAGGCGTATATCTCACCGCTTTCCGGGTGGATGGAGGTCAGCTCATGGGCTCGTGTAAGCAGGGTATTAGGATTTTGAAACGAGTGAACAAGAAGGGGAAGAAGGAGTGCGCCAGCCAAGCAAGCAAGTAGAGCGAAGATCACAAGCATCGCGCTGCGGCCTATACGCTTCTGCGAGTAGGTTGTTAGAACGGATGTTCTCACTGTATTTGCCTCCATGCTGGTTCGATAAGAGATCGCTTTAAGCTGCTCATTTGGTACCGGTCTTCTGCGTGGGTAGAGTCTGTAAGTAGAGATGGCCTATATATAATAGAAGCTGACGGCGTTTTTGCCAGGCACCTTGTAGAACATGCGCGGCCAGTCGTCGTAAGAAGGGCTCGTGGCAGGGAAAATTGATGGCGATAGTGAGGACGTGTGCACGACGAGGCTGCCTAACAAGACAGAACCCTTGGCTGCGAGGGCGTAGGTGGCGTCGGTAGGTGTGTAGTTAACAGAAGTAAGGATGAGTTGACGTGCCGTCGTTCCTATTTGAATGCTATTTTTACAGACCACAAGCTCGTTGGGCGAAGCCCAGTAATACTTCTCGCCGGGGTGCATGGCGATCAGCTTACGAGAACGGGTAAGGAGGGTGTTTTGTTGTAGGGATAGGCGCCACATACTAAAGAGAATCAGGGGCAGCAGGCCGAGGAGGAGGATAGTGCAGGCAAGAAGGATCGCATAGCGCCGCCGCTGCAGTGGCGTTATGGAAGAGAGCCTCTCTATAGGTCTCTTTGCAGTTATCGGCCATGACACGCTAGAAGGTTTGAAGACCATTTTCGCTTTCTCCTTTCCTGGGAGCGGGTCTAGGATGAGAACGCCTCTCTGGTGTTTCATCCTTATGGACGGGTATCCGCTTGCGAAAGCAAGTTCCTTCATTTGCGCCAGTCGTAGCTTTTGCCCACACCTAGGTTAGACGGGTAAGAGCGCAACACGGCGTCAAAATTTCACGGTAGGGAACTTTTGGAAGAGAAGCTCTGTTGGGGTATTCTTGACAAAAACGTGATGGAGTGGTATATTACGCCGTACTCTATGGGAATAACTTGGGGGAGCCGTTTTACGTCGCACCCAGCCTCGGTGTTGGGTGAGGTTCGAAACGGAGGTTGCAGACATCAACAAAGACCTGCGTATTAACGAGCAGATTCTGCGCGGGCCTCGGGAAACACGTGTGCGCGATGTACGCGTGATAGACGAAAACGGCCAGGCGCTCGGAATCATGAATGTGCGAGATGCGCTCGCACTAGCCCAGGAAAAGGGCTTGGATTTGATAGAGGTGGCGCCTATGGCGCAGCCTCCTGTCTGTAGAATCGGCGACTACGGTCGCATTAAGTATGAGCAGACAAAGCGTGAACGGGAGCAACAGAGGAAGCAGCGGCAGCAGGGCGAGGTAAAAGACGTTCGTATTGACCCTCGTTCGGGGATGATCAGCGACCACGATCTGCAGATCAAGGTCAAAAACATCGCTCGTTTTCTGCAAGAGGGCAATAAGGTGAAGGTCACCTTCCGCTTTATTGGGCGTGGCATCACGCGACCTGAGCTCGGCAAGCAGACGATGGAGCGAATCGTCCAGCAACTCGCCGACTGTGCGCAAGTGGAGCGACCTCCGGTTTTAGAGGGCAAACAGCTCATCATGGTCTTAAGCCCTAAAACAGGTGCTTGACAACAGAATCGAACCAACCTAAAACGCATAGATGGCGGTTTTGACGCGAACCGCCTTATATTGGGGACTATGAAGACGAAACTTAAGAGCAGAAAAACCGCTGTTAAGCGGTTTACTAAGACGGCTAGCGGCAAGTTGCTGCATGGTAAAACCGGTTTAAACCACCTTATGCGCAAGAAAGATGGCAGCCGACGTCGGGCGCTTCTTGCCGGCGATGAGCTTTACAAAGGGGATAGGAAGCGCATTAAGCGCTTGCTGGGCACGGCGCTTTAATTGGGCGAGCGGCTGCCCTATCCAGCTAAAACGAGAAGGAAGGAGTAAGCTTTATGCCGCGCGTGAAACGTGGCACCATCACTCATAAACGCCATAAAAAGATCATCGAGGCCGCCAAAGGGTATTGGGGCGCAAAACATCGCCTTTTCCGACCCGCCAACGAGCAGGTTCTCAAATCGGGCAACTACGCCTATCGAGATAGGCGTGCTCGCAAACGCGATTTTCGTCGCCTCTGGATCACGCGTATCAGCGCCGCCTGTCGAGCAGAAGGGCTGCAATACTGCCGTTTTATTCAGGGGCTTCGATATCTCGGCATCGCCCTCGACCGGAAAGTGTTGGCCGATATGGCCGTTCATGACCCAAAGGCGTTTTCACAGCTCGTCGCTCAGGCGACGAGCGCTCTTAACGCTGCAGGAGATGCCGCCTAATCGGGTATCCTTTTTACCAACGCGTTAAAGCGCCTCGCTCGCTCCTGCCTTTTCGCAAAAAGCGCTACAGGAGGCGAGGCGTTTTTCTTGGGAGGTTCATCTCGTGAGCGATCCAATTAGCCAGTTCTTGGAGGAGATTATCCAGTTGTTATTGAAGGAGGCTCAGGCGGCCGTTGAGGCCGCGCAGAACTTAGCCGAGCTTGAACAAGTCGAAAAGCGCTACCTAGGCCGAAATAAGGGGCTGAACAGTTTACGACGCTTGATAGGGACGTTACCTAAAGAGCAGCGACCTCTTGTTGGTGCCCGCCTCAACGAAGCTGTCGAGACCCTCACGGCCCTGGTTCAGGCGCGCCACTCCCGCCTGATCAAGCTTATGTTGTCAGAGTCCGATCCAATGCGTGAGCTGCGGATCCGCAACCAGCTCTGGCTGGAATCGGCTGCGCATCTAAGACGCGAACTCTCCAAAACCAAAACCCTCGATGTGACTCTCCCAGGTCGTGCTTTGCCGTTTGGACGTCTGCATCCGCTGACCCAAACGGCCGAGCTAATTCGTGAGACGCTGATCGGCATGGGCTACGAGTTTGTCGAAGGGCCGGAGCTTGAGGACTATCAGTATAACTTTGCCGTGCTCAACTATCCGGAAGACCACCCGGCCATGGATGAGCAGAACTCGTTCTTCATTACGGAAACCAAGCTGCTGCGCACGCAGACCACGGCCATTCAGGGACGTGTCATGGAGAGACGGTCTCCTCCTTTCCGCATCGCCACCATTGGCCGTTGCTTCCGCTATGAGGCTGTGGACGCAACACATCACCACACGTTTCATCAGGTGGATGTGTTCATGGTGGACGAGGGAATCAGCATGGCCGACCTAAAGGGCACTCTCGGCACCTTTGCCCGAGCGATGTTCGGGCCCAATACCCAAGTGCGCTTTCGCCCCGATTTCTTTCCGTTTGTTGAGCCTGGGGTAGACTATGCGATCTCATGGCGAATGCCTGATGGCAATGTACGCTGGCTCGAAATAGGGGGAGCCGGCATGATCCATCCTAACATTCTCCGTCGTTATGGTATAGATACCGAGCGCTATACAGGGTTCGCCTTTGGGTTGGGTGTTGAGCGGATCCACATGCTGCGAACCGGTGTGGATGATCTGCGGCTCTATTTGGAAAACGATCTGCGATTTTTGCAACAGTTTTAATCGAGGGAGCAGGGTATGCGTGCGCCTTTAGCGTGGTTGCAAGATTTTGTGGAGATCAAAGAGAGCGCCGAAACATTGGCGACTCGGCTTACAATGGGCGGTTTAGAGGTGGAATCGGTAGAGCGAGAGCCCACCCCCGAGAGTCCTCTCGCGCCTGTTTTAGACCTCTATGTCACGCCCAACCGCGGCGATTGCCTCTCGATGGTGGGGGTAGCGCGAGAGATCGCCGCGCTTACCGATCGCCCTCTCACCCTGCCCTCCATTCCCTCGTCGCAGATCGGTGGCGAGGCCGCACAACAGACGTCGGTGAGGATAGAGGAGCCAGATCTTTGCCCGCGCTATGCTGCTCGAATCGTGAGGGGTGTCCGCATCGGTCCCTCCCCCAAGTGGATGCAGGAGCGGCTGCGCGCTGCCGGACAGCGTCCTATCAACAATGTGGTGGATGTAACGAACTACGTGATGCTGGAGTTGGGCCAGCCGCTTCACGCCTTCGACCTCAAAAAGCTTCATGGAGAGTGCATTGTTGTGCGTCGGGCGCGGGCAGGAGAGACGATTACAACCCTCGATGGCGAAGAGCGCGTGTTATCTCCAGATATTCTGGTGATCGCCGATGCCGATCGGCCCGTGGCCGTTGCCGGTGTAATGGGCGGAGCGAATTCTGAGGTAGGCGATGCCACTACAGATATCTTGTTGGAATCGGCACACTTCCACTCTTTGGCGGTACGTCGTGCCTGCCGTCAGTTAAATCTTCGCACTGAAGCCTCCTACCGCTTTGAGCGCATTGTAGACCCTAACGGCGTGATCCGCGCTCTCGATAGGGCCTGCCAATTGCTCGCTCAAATCGGTCAGCCAGAGGCCGTACCCGGGGTTGTGGACATCTATCCTTGTCCCATTCAACCGCGTCGACTGGACTTAAGGGTCGCACGTGCTGCCCGGCTGCTGGGGGTGCCGGTATCGGCCCAAACCTGTTTGGACTGCTTGCGACGGCTAGGTCTTACGGTTACCCTCGAAGACGAGGCAGAGAAGTTGTTGGTGGAAGTTCCGACCTTTCGGCCCGATCTGAAACTGGAGGAAGACCTCATTGAAGAGGTTGGACGCATTCATGGCTACGAAGCTATTCCTGAGCGGCTGCCTGTAGGAACCACCACGTTGGGCGGAGACAGCGAGGAGCACAAGCTGCTGAGGCGTATTCGGACGGTCTTGGTGGGCTGTGGGCTGCAAGAGGTGATGAACCATAGCCTGTCCGGCCCTTCGCTCCTCGATGCGCTGGACGACGAAGCGCGGCGGGTACGGGTGCGGAACGCGCTCTCTTCGGGGGTAAGCCTCTTACGGCGCTCTCTGCTGCCCTTATTGGTGGAGACGGTGCGTCGCAACCTGGCGCGTGGACAGTCTAACCTAGCACTTTTCGAGATTGGGCGTGTGTGGCAATGGGAAGAGACAGCGGATGGAGCCAGGGAGCCAAAGGAGTATGTCAGGGTTGGGGGAGTATTGTATGGCGCTCTGTGTTCGCCGGATTGGACACAGCATGGCAAACCGGAACCGGCCGATTTTTACCTGCTGCGAGGCATTGTGGAGCAACTTCTGAAGGCGTTGCGCATAGATCATGCTGCTTTCATTCCCCTTGAGCAGCCGGAGCGTTTTCCGCAGTTTCACCCACGTCACACGGCGTTAGTGCGGTTAACCGATGAAGCATTTGACGGTGGTATCCTCGGCGAGCTTCTTCCGGATTATGCTGTGGCGTTGGATCTTCGGGAGCGCCTCTATCTATTTGAACTCAGCGTGGAGGCCTTACAGGCGGCTCTACCCAAAGAGGATAAGCCTTATCGTCCCCCGTCACGCTTTCCTGCGGTAACGCGCGATCTGGCTCCTCGCATACCCCCAGATGTGCTCTACAAGCAGGTGGATGAGGCCATCAAGACGTTGCAGCTTCCCATTCTAGAGGCCGTTCGGCTCACTGATGTCTACACAGGCGAGCCGTTGCCGGAGGGGTGGAAAAGCCTAACGCTTTCATTTACGTTTCGTTCGGAGACGGGCACGCTGACAGAGGTTGAGGTGAATACGGCAGTTGAGCGTATCCGGCACGTGTTGGAGGAGCGTTGTGGCGCTGTCTTTCCTGCATAGTGTGCTCTGCGGTGCTCATTCTTGATTTTCTGTGCGTAAGGTTGTATACTCGTCATAGTGTCTTAAAATTTGCATGGAGGAAGGTTTAACGCACGATGTGGCCTTTCTGGATGGAGCAATAGTTTTCTATGGCCATTCTTGGGTTTGAACTAGAGGAGATCGCTCGTATCGTTGCGCTCGTGGAATCGCGCGGTTTAGCAGAGTTGGTGATCGAAGAGGAGGGGCGCTACCTGCGCGTAAGAGGGCCTCTCGCAGAGCAGACGAAGAGTTTCGCCACTTCGGTAACCCCCCCGATGATTGCGGCACCAGCTCCTGTGCAGGCGCCAGCTGTTCCTGCTGCGCCGACAAAACGTAAAGAACGCCGCGCCGATTCGAACGAGGAGGCACCAGGGCGGGTGCGTCTCACCTCGCCGATGGTGGGCGTTTTTTATCGCTCGGAAAAGCCAGGTGCACCGCCTCTTGTTAATGTGGGCGATCGGGTGGAGGTGGGCCAAACGGTTGGCGTGTTAGAAGCCATGAAGGTCTTTTCAGAGTTTAAGTCGGAATATGCGGGTGTCGTGGTAGCCATTTTAGTGGAGGATGGCCAGCTCGTAGAGGCCGGCACGCCTCTTATGGTGATTCAGACCGACAATTCATAGATGAAGGCTCTAAGGAGTGAGGATGCGCCCCTTCCAGAAAGAGAAAATCCGTATTGGGCTGCTAGGGCTGGGTGTAGTTGGTTCCGGCACCGTCTCCCTTCTGCAGCGCAATCGTCATGCCATCGAACGAAAAATCGGCTTACCTATCGAGGTGCGCCGCATCGCCGTTCGCGACAAGAGCCGCCCTAGAGCGGTGAAGGTAGATGCCGCCCTGCTGACAGAAAACGCCTATGAGGTAATAGATGATCCGGAAATAGACATCATCTGTGAGCTCATTGGAGGGGTTGAACCGGCCCGAGAGTATGTGCTGCGGGCCTTGCAAAATGGGAAGCAGGTGGTTACGGCCAACAAAGAGATGATCGCCCGTGTTGGCCATGAGCTGATGGAGGAGGCCGCACGACGTAACCTCGACTTTCAGTTTGAGGGGAGCGTGGCCGGGGGGATTCCGATCATCCAGCCCATGAAAAACAGTTTGGCGGGTAACCGAATCGAAGAGGTGATCGGGATCATCAACGGCACGACGAACTACATTCTTACAGCGATGGCGGAGGAGAAGACCGATCTGAGTACGGCTTTGAAAGAGGCCCAATCGCTGGGTTATGCCGAGGCCGATCCCACTAGCGACATCGCCGGTCATGATGCGCGCTATAAGATCGCCATTTTAGCCTCCATCGCCTTTATGAGTCGCGTTAACGTGGAGGACGTTTATGTGGAGGGCATCGAGCATATAGAGGCGGCCGACATCGCCTATGCTGAAGAACTTGGCTACACTATCAAGCTGCTCGGCATCGCTCGGCGGGTAGGTGAGGATCGCATGCAGGTGCGCGTGCACCCCACGCTTCTGGCGAAAAACCATCCTTTGGCCAGCGTGCACGACGTGTACAACGCGGTTTTCGTACGGGGCGATTCTGTTGGGGACGTGATGTTTTACGGCCGAGGGGCCGGATCAGGCCCTACGGGCAGCGCGGTTGTAGGCGATATCATAGATACTTGTCGTAACCTCCGCTTTGGCGCTACAGGGCGTGTGGGCTGTACCTGCTTTGAACGACGCACAATACTGCCAATAGATGAGGTGGATACGCGCCACTATATCCGTATGGTAGTGCACGACCGCCCCGGCGTGCTGGCGGCTATCTCCAAAGTGTTCGGTGACTACGACATCAACATCGAGGCGATGATCCAAAAAACGATCAAAGGAAAACAGACCGATATCGTGTGGGTTATGCACGAGGCGCCTTGCAGAGCCATTCGGGAAGCGCTCGAGATCATCCGTCATCTGCCGGTGGTTGTAGAGGTTTCTAACTGGATTCGGGTAGAAGAGTGGAATGACTAAAAAAGAGGCTCGTTTCCTTAAGGGTGTGCGGAGCTGCACATCCAATTCTCTAAAGGAGAGAAGAGACAATGCCAGCATCGCAGAACGGCGTAGAGGGTTCATCAGAGCGGCCAACGGCCTCCTATGAGCTGCGAATACTCGACCCGAAACGAATAAAACTTTTCCGAACCGGAGGTGTAACTCGCCTCACCCTGCAGGATGAATGCACCTATCTGCGTATCATCGCCGCTCGCGCTTTTCCGCTTTCTGACCCCGACCACTATATCGGCTTTTTGGACGGGGCCGGAAAGGACATTGGGATTTTAGTAGACCCGTCGCATTTAGACCCTGAATCTCGCCAAATTTTAGATGAAGAGTTAGAGAAGCGCTACTTTGTGCCCGTTGTGGAGCGTGTTATCTCGGTGAAAGAAGAGTATGGGGCGGTCTATTGGCGCGTTGAGACCGATCGGGGCGAAAAGGAGTTTGTTGTTCGTAATCTACGGGATAATATCCAGGAGCTGTCGTCCACGCGTCTCTTGATCACAGATGTGGATGGCAATCGTTTTGAATTCCCCGATATCAATCGCCTTGACGCGAAGAGTTTAGGCATTATCATGCGCAACCTATAGGTTGCACCTGTAGGAGGAACTGTTGAGTCTGCAAGGCGAAGAGGCCTTTCCTTTGGAGCCGGTCTCTGAACCCGTGGAAGCTCCCATCGAAACACATTTGGTGGCGCGACCGGCCCAAAGTGGGCGCGAAGTTCACACGGTGGTCTGGCAATTGGCCTGGCCCGCTGTGGCCACGATGCTTCTGCAGACCTTCAATGGCCTCATGGATACGCTCTTCGTGGGACACCTGCCCTACGCCGCCCAAGCGCTGGCTGCAACCGGCGTGGGAGGCCAGGTTATCTTCTTGCTGATCTCGTTAGCGATGGGCGTTTCCGTGGGCTCGACGGCTTTGGTAGCCCGCTTTGTAGGGGCCAACGAACGCAAGGAGGCGGCACAGGCATCTGGGCAGTCGTTAACCCTTGGCCTAACCATGGGATTGCTGTTCGGCTTGCTTTTCTTTAGTTTTCGTGGGGTTATGGCTCGGCTCTTATTAGGAGGTGAAGCCGATGGATTGGCGATGAGGCTCTGTGAGCAGTTTCTCCATGTGGCCTTGCTAGCTACGCCTTGCATCTTTCTTCTCAATGCGCTCATGGGTGTTTTTCGGGGACTTGGAGACACGCGAACGCCTCTACGCATCCAATGGGTCATGATCGCCATTCATATGAGTTTCGACTGGCTGCTTATCTATGGGCATCTAGGGCTGCCAAAACTAGGAATCTACGGTGCAGGCACAGCTTTGGCCAGCTCAATTACTGTGGGCACACTGCTCTATCTTGTAGCGTTGGGCCAGCCTGCTGGTTTGCCAGATACCTATCATCTTGGGCATCTTTTGCCCAGCTCTCGTTGGTGGCTACGGATCCTTCGTGTAGGGATACCCGCTTCGGTCAACGCCGTAATCCGACAGTTGGGGATGATGTCGTTTACAGGTATGCTGGCACGGGCGGCCGCGGCAAGCGCTGGCGTCGCTGCGCTGAACATCGGTGTGCGGGCTGAAGCTATTGCGTTTATGCCGGGTGTTGGTTACAGTGTGGCAGCCCAAGCGCTAGTTGGACAGAGTTTAGGGGCTGGAGACCCCAAACGCGCGGAGCGTTTCGCCTATGCGGCCACTTGGCAGGGGGTGGGCATTATGTCGGTAATGGCGGCCATCTTCTATCTTTGCGCCCGTCCTTTTGCCGGGCTTTTTACCAGTGATGCAAGCGTGATCGCTTTGGGCTGCGACTATCTGCGCGTCAACGCTTTCAGTGAGCCTTTTTTGGCGCTAGCTATGGTGTTGACAGGCGGCCTGCAGGGAGCAGGTGATACAATGCGACCTACCTTAATTACCATCCTCACTATGTGGTTTATCCGTTTGCCGCTGGCCTGGTGGCTTATTTTCCCACTGGGCTTGCAAACCCATGGGGCCTGGCTCTCCATGGCTGCAAGCACCATTCTCACTGGGCTGCTGATGCTTGCGCTGTTTCGTGGTGGCAGTTGGAAAAAAGTGTCTGTTTAGGCTTAGAAGCAGGGTTTCTCAAATTTGCTGCCGCTGACCGGCAAACTCTTTTTCGGGATTGCAGGCCGATAGAGCCGAAAGAGATCGTATTGGAACAACTGCAGAGAGGTAAAATGGATGAGGAGATAAGTGTTTATCGGGAAGAGGGATGGATTTTGATATAGCGATTGTGGGGTCGGGGTTTGGTGGCTCGATTCTAGGGATGATCGCGAGGCGCCTGGGGTATCGCGTTCTTTTGGTAGAACGAGGAACCCATCCTCGTTTTGCTATCGGTGAATCCACATCGCCCTTGTTCAACCTCCTATTGGAAGAGACTGCGGAGCGTTACGATCTGCCGGTGCTACGTATTCTGAGCGCCTATGGCAGTTGGCAACGTACCTATCCCCAAGTTGCTTGCGGCCTCAAACGCGGATTTACCTTCTTTGAACATATCGAGGGACGTCACTGCAATGCCTCTACCGATCCAGCCTCCCAACTGATGGTGGCCGCTAGCCCATGTGATGAGGTAGCGGATACACACTGGTATCGGGCGGACGTGGATGCTCTGCTCGTAGAAGAGGCTCAACGAATGGGCGTAGACTATACCGACCACACGGATCTCGTTCGTTTGCAGCGGCAACCGGGCGGTGGATGGCGGCTTGAAGGAGAACGGTTGGGCAAACCGATGGTCTTTTCCTGTCGGTTTGTGGTGGATGCAAGTGGTCCCCGAGGGTTTCTTTCACGCGCTTTCGTCATTCCGAATAGAGGATTTTCTAACTACCCAAAAACGCAGGCGGTCTATACGCATTTCACCGATGTCAGACGATGTGAAACCGTTCCCGACTACGTTTTACCTTGTCCAGCGCCTTATCCCATGGACGATGCGGCCGTGCATCATCTTTTTAATGGGGGCTGGATATGGGTGCTGCGATTTAATAACGGCATAACAAGTGCGGGCGCTGCACTTGATGAGACGCTGGCGGTGCAGCTGGGTGTGGCGGCCGATCCTGAGGGAGGATGGAAGCGACTGCTAGCCCGTTATCCCTCTCTGCAAGAGCTTTTCGACGGGGCACAAACGATAAGGCCCTTTATTTTCGTTCCTAGCCTGCCATGGCGAAGTCAGAGCGTGGTTGGAGAGGGGTGGGCGATGCTGCCTTCGGCGATGGCCTCCATTGACCCGTTGTTCTCAACGGGGTTTCCGCTCAACTTGCTAGGCATATTACGGCTGGCAACCATCTGGCAGCACGGTTTGGAAGAGTCTCACCTTTCCCGAGCCCTGCCGATCTACGCAGAGGTTGCGCTGGCCGAGGCCGATTTCACTGCACGTTATGTGGCCGCTTGCCGTAAAGCGATGGGCTGCTTTCCCCTGTTTGCAGCCCTCAGCATGTTCTACTTTGCTGCCGCTAGCTTTTCCGAAATGGCCCGAAGGCTCCGCCGCCCAAATTTGGCGGCGCACTATATGGCAGAAGACCGCAAGGACTTTATGGAAGGCTGGGCGCGGTGTGAGGCAATGCTGGACGCAGTGTTGGAACAACCAACTCCTGCAGCCCTTCTCTGCTTCGAGCGTGCCGTTGCCGAGGCCGTCGAGAATCTGAACGTAGCCGGACTCTGCGATCCGCATAAACAAAACCGATATGGTGTTGATTTTGAGGATGTTGTTCGGGGGGCGGAGAAGCTGGGCTTTACTCCGGAAACCATACGAGAGATCATCAAGACCGCACCTTGGGCGCAGGGCTGTTAGCTGAAAGTACGTCCTATAAATTGCGATTTGGGCACTTATATCCCTATTTTGTTAGGGGTGCGTCTGTTGAGGGTTATTTCGCGTCCCTTCCTCTTATGGCAACTGAAGTGTCTTAGGCAGGGAAGGCTTAGGAGTTCGTAGAAACTTACCCTAACCCAATGCAAAGGCTCTTTGTGGAGAGACTCAATGAACATCATTATCATCTGTCTGGATTCGCTTCGTCAGGATCATGTCAGTTTCTATCATCAAGGCAAACCAGCTTTTGAGGGGATCCCAGCCTGTCGAACGCCCAACATAGATGCTTTCGCCCAGCAGTGCGTGGCGTTTGAAAACGCCTATCCCTGCGGTCTACCCACCATCCCCATACGGATGGAGCTGATGACCGGCCAGTTCTCCTTGCCCTATCGTCCGTGGCAACCGCTTGCGCCAACCGATATTCCCATGGCGGAGATTTTGCGAAAAGAAGGATATGTTTGCGGTCTTATCTCAGACACCTATCACTATCGCGCTCCTGGAATGAACTATCACCGCGGCTTTAACGCCTACCATTGGATTCGGGGACAAGAGTATGACCCTTACAACTCCGCCCCCACGCGGCGTAATGTTACGAGCTATGTGAATGAAAACTACCCCCCTCAGTGGCGTCAGTTAGTGGCACAGTTTCTGGCGAATACCGACGATTTTACTCAAGAGACCGACTGGTTTCCGGCCAAAGTTGTGGAGCAAGCCTGCGATTGGTTAAAGAAAAACCGGTGTCATGAAAAAATTTTCTGTTGGATCGACTCTTTTGATCCCCATGAGCCTTGGGATCCGCCAAAACGCTTTGATACCTACACCGATCCCTCTTACAAAGGCCCACGGCTTATTATGCCGATGGGCGGGCAGGCTGCCGCGTGGGCTACAGAAGAGCAGATAGCCTATATCCGCGGGCTTTACGCCGGCGAGGTAAGCTTTGTAGATCACTGCCTTGAGCCGTTATTTACGTGCCTAGCTGAGAACGGCTATTTCGACGATTCGATCATCGTGCTGCTGGCCGACCATGGTCATCCGTTGGCCGATCACGGAAAGTTCTTAAAAGGGGCCGATAGGCTCTACTCGGAGCTACTTAAAGTTCCTTTTCTGGTGCGTCTGCCAAACGGCGCACCGCGTAGAACCAAAGCGTTGGTACAGTTCCCCGATCTTCTGCCGACGCTGCTTGAGTTGATAGGATTAAAGAACGATGCGGCCTCGATGCATGGGAGGTCGTTTGCTCCCGTTCTCTTGGGGCAGGAGGAGAAGCATCGGGAGGCAGTGATTGCTGGCTACCATGCAGGGGTCGATCGCTGCATTCGTGATGGCATTTGGAGTTATATCCAGAGGCCTGAAGGTGAGACCGATGAGCTGTATAACCTTCTAGAGGATCCGCGTGAAACCCGCAATCTCATAGATGTCTATCCACAAGAGGCGGTGCGTTTGGCATCCTATTTCGGCAACTATTGGCGTCGTAGGGCTACACATATCGTAAAGGGCATTCAGGGCGAGTATGAGGTGGCTAGCGGGCCAGTGATCTGAGGCTGGTCTGTGGTCGCGTCCTGGCCTTTCGCATCGCTTCGGCAGAGAATGAACACCATTCACCGAGGCTTGTAAAGGATATCCTTGCCTTTTCTCCTAAAGTCCATTGTGGTGCGGGCGCTGCTGTATGAGAGGCGCAGTTTAGGGAAATTGGGGTAGACTTTGAGGGCACCTTAGGAAGCCCTGTGGCTTTATTTGGCACAGTTTTAGACTATCTGCCAAGGGAGTAGGTTTGTCGTTAATAGGCATGGAGAGAGGAGATTTGGCTTCCCTAGTCGATCGAGGGGTTGCCCAGAGACGTCTGGCTATATTGGGAGCCGGGAGCTGGGGAACGGCATTAGCTCTTATTTTGGCCGACAACGCCCATCGCGTTTGCCTTTGGGCGCGAAACCCGGAGCATGCGGAGGCGTTACGACGCGAGCGAGAGAACCGGCGCTATCTTCCTGGTTTTCCCCTACCTTTAAATATCGAGATTACCTCATGCCTTGAGGAAGCTCTGACGGAAACCGAGGGAGTCATTTTTGCGGTTCCAAGCGATGCGGTGCGCTCGGTGGCCGAATCCATTCGGCCTTTACTGCCGCCGAGCGCCTTTGTGCTTTCTGCTACCAAGGGGCTGGAGGAGGGGACGGGCTTTCGAATGAGTCAAGTTCTCATGGAGGTGATTCCTCAGGTAGAGAAGCGGTTGGCAGTGTTGTCCGGCCCCAATTTAGCTGTCGAGATGGCACGAGGGGTGCCGACAGCCACCGTGGTGGCCGCCTTTTATGAGGAAACCGCTCGTCACATTCAGCAGGTTTTCGCACAACAAGCTGTGCCCACTTTTCGCGTTTATACCAGCGCAGATGTGGTTGGAGTAGAGCTGGGGGGAGCTGTAAAAAATGCAATCGCCATCGGCATAGGGGTTTGCGATGCCCTTGGTTATGGAGATAATGCGCGGGCTGCTTTTATGACGCGTGGATTGATGGAGACGATCCGACTCGGTAGGGCGCAGGGAGCCAAAGCGGAGACCTTTTCCGGTCTTTCCGGAGTGGGAGATCTTATCGCCACGGCCCATAGCCGCCTGTCGCGTAACTACCGTGTGGGATATGGAATCGGGCAAGGGAAAGCACTTGAAGAGGTTCTACGTGAGATCGGGCAAGTGGCCGAAGGGGTGCCGACGACGCGCGTCTTATGCGACCTGGCGCGACGTTATGGGGTGGAGATGCCTTTGAGCCAGGCTTTACACCGCCTACTTTTTGAGGGGTTTTCCCCTGAAGAGATCATCCGCAACCTCATGCTAAGGCCTCTAAAGAGCGAGGGCGCATCGTGTGGCCTCGAAACGTGCTGAAATCGCCGCGTTACAGCTTCTGTTCTCTCGATGGAAAGAGAGGGGGATGAGAGGGCAAGCGCTTTGAAGCGGGTTGTAGTCGTTATACCAACCTATAATGAGGCGGAGAACATCGCACTAGTAGTTCATCAGGTATATGCGGCATTGCCTGGAACGCACCTGTGGGTTGTGGATGATGGATCGCCCGACGGTACTGCCGAGATAGCAGAAGGACTACGTTCTCAGCATGATGGGCTTTGTGTCTATCGGCGGGAGGGGCCGCGCGGATTAGGGCGTGCCTACCGTGAAGCTTTTTCGCGCCTTTTACAGGAGGGGTGTTATGAATACATTGTTCAGATGGATGCCGACCTCTCGCATGATCCACGCTACCTGCCTAATCTGATAGAAGCGGCTGAGGGGGCGGATGTTGTTTTAGGCTCGCGTTATGTAAAAGGGGGCGGTGTACGCGATTGGCCGTTTCATCGTGTATTGTTAAGTCGGTGGGCTAACTTTTATGTCCATCTTATCACCGGCGTTCCGGTAAGAGATGCCACCTCGGGCTTTCGCTGTTGGCGCGCCTCGGCCCTGCAGCGCCTGAATCTGGAGGAGGTGGTTTCGGAGGGCTATGCTTTTGCCGTCGAAATGGTTTTTCGGGCTTACCGTGCAGGCTTGCGTATTGTGGAGGTGCCGATCGTTTTTACCGATAGGCGCCATGGGCGCTCAAAGATGACGCGGCAGGTTATTTGGGAGTCGGTGCAGATGCCATGGCGCTTGCGATTTCAGTATAGTAATAGTAGCAAACATCCCTTCCGAAAAAGGCTCTGAACATGCTATAATAGGAGACAATTGTTCGTGAGGAGACGAGGGAAATGAAGCGAACATATCAGCCCCATAACAGGCGGCACAAGCGTGTGCACGGCTTTCGCAGTCGTATGCGCACGCATGATGGACGGAATGTGCTGCGTCGGCGTCGGCAGAAGGGTCGCCATCTACTTGTTCACTAACGATGCTGTTTGGGGCCTCTGGGGTATTCGGAAGGCGCGAAGAGGAGCCTAAAAGTAGGAAACCGTTCGCGCCTTCATTCCGTATGCACTACAGAACGCCACCTTTTAGAGACAACGATGTTGCCGCGTCCGTTGCGCCTGCGTGCTCGTAAAGATTTTCAGGCTGTCTATCGGGAGGGGCGTTCGTTGGTAAACCGAGATGTGGTGCTTTATCTGCGAAAACGGAATGGAGACGACGCTTCAAACCCATCGCATCCGCGCATTGGGTTTGTGGTAAGCAAGAAAGTCGGAAAGGCTGTGATACGCAACCGATTGCGTCGGCGCTTGCGTGAGGCCGTTCGGCTACAGGTAAAAAGACTGAAACAGGAGCCCTATGATCTTGTTTTCGTGGCGAGGTCGTCTCTGTTAAAGCGTGCATGGCCGGATGTGTTGACTGCAGTGAGTGCGGTTTTACAGCAGGCAGGTATTCTAGATGAGGCTGGAGGGGAGAACAGTAGCAGTGGAGGAGAGGGAGCAGGGGGCTAGATTGACACAACAGGGCTTTACAGCGCGAATGAGTTGGCTTATTCGCAAAGGACTGATCGGTTTGGTCCGGATGTACCAAGCGACGCGGCCCTACCGTCCAAGAGTATGCCGCTACTACCCCTCCTGTTCTGAATATATGATCCAGGCCATCGAAAAATACGGGGTTTACACGGGTGTGGCTTTAGGGCTACGACGGATTGTGCGGTGCAACCCTCTTTCGATAGGAGGGTACGATCCGGTACCGTGAAGACGGCCGTTGCACCTCTCGCATTAGGAGTAGATCTCGGATCCACCTGCAACTTATGAGGAGATTGTCGTTGAAAGTTACACAGCGTTTCTTGGTGTTTAGTGTTATTCTCATCGTTCTCGGTGCCCTACTGACAGGGTGCAACCGAGGCCCTCAAGGCTTACCCCCTTATACTTTAGAACATGCGCGCCAACTTGAAGCCACCGATCCGGATGCCGCTGTAGGCACCTTTATGGCCGTGAAGAACCAGAATGCGAGCCGTGATCCGGAGCTGGCTGCCGAGGCGCTTTGGGAGCTAGCGCAGTTTACCTCCAACCCGAACTATTATGGTACTCCGGCTCAAATTCATGCCGCTGACCCTGAGCACCTAACCCCTGAAGCCCTTCATGAGCTAGATGCAAAGCATGCCCAAGGTGACCTGCTAGCACGGCAAGCGCTTATTGAGCTAAAGCGCTCTTTCGCCAACACGAAAGTCGCTCAAAACCCGCAAGTAGACCAGTTATTGAAGGTTGTTGACGAGCGCATAGATCGGCGTAACTCGCACAGTCTAGGCTATAAGTTCATAGATGCTCTGGTCGCGATAACGGGTCGAAACCCTGACTTCAGCTACTGGTTCGCTCTTGTTTTGTTGGCCATCATTGTGCGAGCGCTTACATTTCCGCTCATGCTGCGTATCTACGCCAATCAGCGCGAGATGCAACGCATGCAGCCCATCATTCGTGAGATACAGGCGCGCTATAAAGACGAACCGCAGGTGATGTTCCGTAAGGTGCAGGAGGCCTACAAGGAGCATGGCGTAAACCAGTTTGCCTCGTGTCTTCCCATGCTCATCCAGTATCCACTCCTGATCCTCATGTTTGAATGGATTCGTGCCTATGAGATTCATTTTGCGAACGGGCATTTCTTATGGATTGGCAGCCATTTGGCCGACCGGTTTCCCGGCATCGTAGCCCATAATCTTGCGGAGATGGATGTGCCGCTGCTGCTGATCTATGCGGCAAGCATGTATCTCTCTATTAAGCTCACCCCCGTAAGCGATCCGCAGATGGCTCAGCAACAGCAGACAAGCTCGCTTATCATGACCTTTATCATGATCTACTTTTTCTATCAGGAGGGATGGTCTTCTGCGTTCTTGCTCTACTGGCTAGTACTAAACCTGATCTCTGCGGCCCAACAGTACTACTACATCTACCGCCCCACGAAGTTGGCGCAGGCTACCGCGGGAAACGGGGCCGTTACGTTGAAAGTGACGTGGGAGAACGGAAAAGGGGGCGAGCGCGATGGCCAATCTTCCCCTGTATCGTCAACCAGCGCATCTCCATCCGCCAGTTCCTCACCATCGCGTTCGTCAAGCGCACGACCTGCTCCGCGTCCACGTCGTAAGAAGAGATAGTGTCCGTTTGCTAACTCAATTAAGGAGAGAGTCGAAGCAAATGAGCAACCCTATAGATAGCGAAACTCTGAGCGAACAGCAGCGGATCGCCCTACAGCTCATGAACGAGATATGCGATCGGCTGCCGCATGATGTGCGTCCGGTGGGACGTGAGATGCAAGGGTGTTACTTTTATGTGGAGCTTGTAGGTGAGGATGCCCAACGATATTGGGGGCATGCGGGAAAATCGCTGGACGCGCTTCAGTTTATAGCCAATAACATTCTCGTCCGCCGCGTTCACGGTGAGCTACGGCTCGTGCTCGATGCGGATGGCTATCGGGAACGGCGGGCAGCCGCGTTGCGCGCTCGCGCGCTGGAGCTGGCCCAAGAGGTGAAAGCGATGAATCAGGAGGCGGAGCTGGAGCCGCTTCCTCCTCACGAACGCCGTATTATCCATAAAGCGCTTGCCGATGACCCCGATGTGCGTACCTATAGCGAAGGCGAGGAGCCAGACCGGCGCATCATCATCTCACCCCGCGAGTAGACCCTTTGCAAACGTGACCGGTCTTATTCGCTCTTCGCATCCGCGCAATAAGGGGCGATGAGCGAGCGGAACTTCTCTGACCATGGGCGTGGGCGGCGCGTTTGAGGATCCACTCTTACAATGACCGTGATGCCATCTGCGGCCAGTTCTCCATCTTCCCGATACATTTTAAAGGAGAGCGTGAGGCTGCTATTGCCAAGACGACTTACTGTCACAAAAATATCCACAGGCTGAATATGCTCTATGGGAGCCCGGTAGTTGATCTCATTGCGGGCGACCACATAAGGCCAATCGAGATCGGGGTTTTCTGGATAGGCCCCTTCTCCCAGCGCACGCCACAACTCGAATCGGGCTCGCTCAAATAGCACCAGATACTCCGCATTGTGAAGATGATGCTGCGGATCCATCATGTCGAAGTAGACGTGCTGTTTGCTATGTAATACAACTGGTTCCGACACTCGATCCCTCCTTACATGGTTTTGCGACTTCGGAATAGGTTTTTGGACGATTCCCAACAGAGAATCAAAAGGCCTGTTAGGCTTAAATAAAGTCCGATGTTAAAGCTTGAAGGCTGAAACTGAAATGCGACAATATGGTTGCCTGGAGCAAGGCGTACGGCTCGAAATAGCGAACCTTGAGAGGCAGGTGGAGTGAGAATAGGAACGGGCTGCTTATCTACCGTTGCTTCCCAGCCAGGGTAGTTTTCGTCGGCGAGAATAAGCAGTCCGCTGGTGAGCGCCGTAACTCGTAAGACGACACGGGTTGGGAGGTCTTGAAGATATGTTACCGGCGGGTTTAGGAGTTTGGGATTATCCGATAGAAATCGGGCGCGCGGCAGAGCGGAAGATAGCAGGTAGAGGGTAAGGTCATTGCTTGAGAGCGATAGTGGTGGGGTTGAGGGGGGCAAGGTGACATTGGCAAAGGCTGGGTTGTCGGTGGGCAGTGCTACCGCATAGCGAGCGCTGGTTGTCGGAAGCAGCGGGGCATTCGGGTTTTGAAAAAACACCATATTACCTACTTCTGGAGGGCTAGCGTCGCTCACACCAAAGCGGTTAGGGCGGGCAAATTGGTCAGCATAGGCTTTCAATTGGCCAGGAAACAGGGAATCGTAACCTTGCACATCGCGAAGCTGGTAGACCATAGCCCCATTGGGAGGGAGAACAGCCGGTGGCGGATGATCGAGGCTCCAGAACCGATTAATGGGAAATATCCGTTCATGGCCGAGATGGGCTTGTAGGTAGCGAATGCCAGGCGTGCGAGGGTAGACCCAGGCTGGGCGGGCAACTGGGTTGATCGGGATGCCGGTCCAAAATAGGTCGGCGATCGTGATAGCAAGGCAACTAACAGCTAGAGTGAAGGAAACTGACTTGGAGCGTCGATGCGCCTGCCAAAAGAGAACGGCGGCCAGAATAAAGCCGGCTCCGAGGCGAACCCAATCGTAAGGGATACGGGAGAGCGCTTGAGAGAAGGTGGGCACGTGGAGCAGATCAAAACCGGGAAGCGGAACGGATAGTGCCTGAGAGACCAAAAAGAGGCAAAGGCCAAAGCCGGCTAGTAAGACCGCAAAAAGGGCCAGGAGAGCACGCTTATTAGGCGGCGATTCAAGCAGGTAGTCCAAACCAAAGGCGGCTAAACAGGCGATGGCGAGAGCCCAAAGCACTAAGATGCGTGCTGGCGATCCAGAGGCCCCAAAACCCGGAATGCCGAAATAAAAGAGCGCATCTAATGGGGTGCCGAGCGCCATAAGGAGTGCGAGCACGGCGAGAAGCACGAAAAACAGAGCCCGATAGTTTAGGGATTGGCGTTGCAACGCACGATAGACGGCTAATGCAGCCAAAAGCAGAGGGAGAATTCCTACATACAGGGCCGTTTCGGCGGCGTTATGTCGCACAGCCACTAACGCGTTGGCGGCAGATTGCAGATAAAATCCCCAATAATGGTTTTGCGGATCGTAATCGTTGCCGGTGAGGTTGGGCAAAAAGAGGGTAGTCAGTTCATAGGGCTGAAGCGCGTAGCCGACGTACTCTTGGTATCCTGCTGTTGTGGCCTGGGTGGCACGATGAGATAGACGCGAAAGCTCTAAGGTTGGCAACAGCTGAACAGCACAGAGTAGACCTCCAAGTAGAAAGGCACCTGCAGATAGTGCGATTGATCTTCCCAAGGCTTTCCGTTCGTTCGCTGTACGAATAAGAAGGGCAAGCGACCAGAGAGAAGCGGCTAGTAGACCATAGAAGGCGATCTGCAGATGCCCAGCCAGCAGCATGAGGCCTATAGAGGCGCCTGCAGAGGTAAGAGATGTGCCTGGCGCACTATGTGTGCGCAGAAGCCGGTAGAGCTGGCGTAGAACCAAAGGAAACCAGCAGGATGTGGCGAGAAAGGTGGGTAGCTGGAGCCACTGCACCTGCCAGGCCGAATAGGCATAGACGCAGCCGCCAAGCAAGGATGAAAGTGTGGAGCACCGAAGCTGTTTTAGGAACAGGTAGGTAAACCACCCACAGAGGGTAAGGTGCAGGAGGGCGTTGAGGTTAAAAGCGATTGTTGTTGGAAGAGGATCGAACAGGAGATTAGGGGGATAGAAAACGGCGGACTGGCTATTGGCGACGAAGGGCGCGCCACAGAACTGATAGGGATTCCATAAGGGCAGCAATCCGGAGCGGACCGTTCGGGCAGCGAACAGGCGCCAGGGATAGAACTGGGCAATGCCATCCCAGCGCAGCGGGTTCCACGGTGGCAGCGAGTGGGCGTGAATCGCGGTCTGGTAAGGGGCAATATAGCCTAGCAGACCGGCAGGCAAAAAAACATCCCCTACGAAGGTTGTACGGTAGAGAAAGACGGCAGCAAGTAAGAGATAAAAAACGGGCGGGAACCAGATAGAAAACTTGTTCAAGCGCGCCACACCTTGGCGAGAGGGCACAGCAGCATGTGGCAATGCGGCGTTCGCTATCCAAGCATCTCCTTAATGAATTTTAGGCTGTCGGTGGCGCGTTTGTTATTTGGGTCAAGACGCAGCACTTCCTGGAACTCCGCCGTCGCTTCATCGTACATGCCGAGCATCGAGTAGGTAAGGGCGAGGTCGAGCCGGATATCCACGCGCTCGGCAGCAAGTTGTACGGCTTTTTGAAGCTCTTCGAGCGACTCGTCGAAGAGACCGGTAAAGCCGTAGACAAGACCGAGCTGATGATGCGCGTCGCAGGAGTTGGGGTCTTTCTCCAAGACCTCTTTAAAGGCGGCGACAGCCTCATCATACTGGCCCTCGTTCTTATATGCGATACCACGTTCCAGGATGCTGTTTTCTAAGCAGCTCATTGTCATGCGTGTCTCCCTAAAGGTTTTTCGGGGTTCTATGGTCATCATAATCAAGGATAATGGCGTTGAGCGACCCCGTTTGTTCTGTTCTGACTTGTTCCCTGGAAACTAGATGCGATTATATCATGTCCTCGTAGGAAAATCAAGAGGAGGTTTTTATAGGGGGTGTGTTTTTAGTGCTATGGCTGTTACGGAATGGGGGCTCTGTTGTGAAACTTGGTGTGTGTAAGAGAGCTGAGGGTTTGCCCTGGTTCAGTCTTAGGGAGATGAGGAGGTAGTTTTGCGCTTTCTTAACGTGTCGAGCGCCCAAGCTGCATGCTCACGCACGAGGGGGTCAGGGTCGTGCTCGGCAGCGTTTTGAAGCGCGGCTTCGGCCTCTGGATCGTCGCTGTAGGCAAGGGCAGTGGCGACGTTGCGCAGCAGGCCCCTTCGTTTTGCTCTTTTTACGGGGCTTTTTCGAAACTTCTCTCGAAACTCTGGTTCGCTTAATTGCAACAGGTTGACTAAGCGACTATTTCGAGTGATCTCACGAGGTTGAAACGCCGGCTCTGTGGTGGGCACGCTAAACTTTTGGTTGAAGGGGCAGACCTCCTGACAGATATCGCAGCCGAAAATGCGGTTGCCGTTGGCCGATAGTGCAGGGCGCAACTCAACGGGAATGGCCTCTTTGAGTTCGATAGTGAGATAGGATATACAGCGGCGGGCATCGAGCTGATAGGGAGCGATCAGAGCACCTGTGGGGCAGGCCTCGATACAGCGCTTGCATCGTCCGCAATGCCCCTGGGCCGGCCTATCGGGCTCGAGATCGAGATCGGTTACCAAAGCACCAAGAAAGAAGTACGAGCCACGACGCGAGTTGATCAACATGGTGTTTTTACCAAACCAACCTAAACCAGCACGTTGAGCTACCTCTCTTTCAAGCAGGGGGCCAGCATCTACATAGACACGCCCAGCAGCATTTGGATCGATCCGTTTTTTTATGTACTCCAACAGCTGATAGAGACGTTTTGTAATGACATCATGGTAGTCGTCTCCACGAGCGTAACGAGCGAAAATGGCATGGTTTGGACGTACGGGAGGAGTACCAGGCCCCTCTTCTGTGTCGGCATAGTAGTTCATAGCAACGACGATAAGCGAGCGTGCATTGGGCAAAAGCTCTTGCGGATTCAGCCGTCGCTCCAAATTTCGGGCAAGATATTCCATCTGGCCGGCATATCCCTTTTCGAGCCAATCGCGATACTGTTGTTGAAAGATCGAAGGGATAGCCTCTGCGATCCCGACGAGATCGAAACCTAGCTCTTTGGCATAGGCTTTGATCTGCTCTTCGCGCGTCGTTGTGGTCTGCATCATGTGGCTAGAAAAGCGCTAGCCAATCGCATCGAGCGCTTCACGCAGTGGTACCTGTACGCATGTAAAGGTTGGTGTATCCCGTAGGGTATAGGCGCTCGCCTCCGATTCGCGCATATGTTGGACAAGATCGAGAAAGTCGGCCGGAATGTCGGTTTCAAAGGCAACCACGAACTCTTGATCATCAATGCCGAAAGAGTAGGTGGTGTTAAGTTTAACTGTAGGATACTTATGTCCAAGCTCTATATGCTCCGCCATAGCTTTTTGGCGTTCCTCATAGGGCATTCGATACCAGGCGCGCGTTTTGACGAAGGGATAGACAAAAAGGAATTTGCGTCCGGTGGGTCGGATGATGAGACGACGTCCTTCCGGCTCGTTTTTTGCGGTCGGGTCTTTGTATTGGGAGGCTTTGGTCATGGAGAGGAAGCAGTAGGGCTGTGTCATCCAGCGACCGATACCGGTTCGTAGAAAGCGGGCTGCGTGATTTCGCAGAAGGTCAAGGTCTGGTGAGGCCATCCAAAGCAGGAGGTCTACATCTCCACGAATGCCAGTAAGGGAGTAGCTACGAATCATCATTTCGTCGGCGGCCTCTTCCACCGCGCAGGTGAAGTCGGCCTTATCTTTTTCTCGAACCTCATCGGGTTGGCGTCGCCAAGCGGGGTCAACTTTGTAGAAAGCGAACTCGACCATGGTACGGCCACGGTTTTCCATCGTTCATCTCCTTGGTAGTAGATCGGTAATTAGGGTGCCAGTACGAGCGCCCGTACTGGGCTGTCGTGGGCTGCGATACAGGCGACCTGCTTATCTGTATTTACGTTCCAAAAGCTAAGAGTATTATCGGCTGCGCCGCAGACGAGCATTGTACCATCGGCACTCCAAAGGAGCGTTCGGGGGGGTTGAGGTAGGTTTCCTTGGAAAGTGAGAGGCATTCCTGTGATGGCATTCCAAAGGCGGATATGACCGTTGAAGTCCCCAGTGGCCAGGGTTTTGCCGTCAGGGGAGACGGCGAGGGCAGTAACGCCACGTTCGCACACGAAAATACGTCGAATCTGTGCACCAGTGGCGAGGTCCCAGATCATCAGATAGCCGTCTTCTGAGACGCTGGCGACCTGTGTGCCTCCTGAAAGAAGCGCGATACCGGTGATCGGAGCATCGTGGGCTAGAATGCTAGAGCGCAAAACAATTCGGCGTCCATTATCCAGAAGCAGCCATACCCGTATCTGTCGGTCGGCGCTAGCGCTAATGAGGGTGTGGTTATCTGAAGCATAGATGAGGCCTGTAACCGCATCACTGTGAGCGGGCACCGCTGCAAGCAGACGCCCTTGTTTCCAGGCCCATAGGCTAATGGTTCCATCGGCGGCTCCCACGGCGAGGATCATATTGTCGGGCGAGATGGCAAGTGCGGTTATGGGGCCGTGGTTTACTGCAAGGGTGTCGCCGGGCGCACCTGAGGCAAGGTTCCAGAGGCGCACAACGCCATCCGCTCCACCAGAGATCAGTGTTTGCTGGCCGTCTTTCGTGCCCAGCGCCAGAGCGTTAATGTCACCGGTATTTGGGTCGATCTGCAGGGTAGGTTGGCCGCTGGTGTCCCACAATTTGATGTTTCTGCTTGCCGAGATAACTTTTGGCAAAGGCATGAGATTGAGAGTCGGAGGCGAAGGAGGAGTGGGCGTTTGTACCGGTTTGGAAGGGCTTGGTGCACGCGATCGACCGATCTGCGCTTGAATCGGACAGGCAAAAGCCACACCAAACAGAACGAAGAGCACCTTCACTACAATATTGGGCGCAAATATCATCCGTGCACACCGCAGGCTGGTAGCGACCAACTCCTTGCTCCTTCCTTCACAACGATCAATCGCGATGCATCACCTCCTTTTTAGACCCCAAATTGGACAACAAGTTTCACCCTCTTCTCCATATCCCTATGAGGATGGAGAAGGCATTGACGATTTAGCGCTTTGAACCTTGGCTCCTTTAGGGGGCAGCTTCCAACGGTTCCAGGTAGAAGTTATGGGCATAAAGATCGGCGACTTTGTTCAGCTCTTCTTGGGTGAAGGGGGGAGTATCGGGGGCTTTAGCGAACTCCTCCAACTGAGCGTGGTCATAGATATTGGGCAACACCGATACAATAGCAGGCTGGGCGAGCAACCACTGGATGGCCATTTGACCAGGGGTACGACCTGCCGATTCGGCGGCAAAGCGCAGTTTTTCCAGCTTCTTTAGGCCATTGATGAGCCACTCTTGGCGCATCTGATCGTTGACGAGGCGGAAGCTACGATGGTCGTTCGTATCGAAGGTGGTTTCTGTGGTGTAGCGTCCTTCCAAAATGCCGGAAGCATGGGGCACGCGCACGATAACGGGAACACCAGCCTCCTTAGCTGCCGGGCAGATCGGTTCACCGAGCTGTTGTTCTAGCATGTTATAGATGATCTGGACAGCCATACGGCGCTCTTTAACGCTGTAGAGACCCTCTTCCACCTGGCGTTCAGGCCGTAGCGCCGGCCCTAAGGCCGCACCATAGGAGCGAATTTTGCCTTCTTGCTTAAGCGCTTCAAGGGTGGCAAAAAGATCGTCGTTTTGAAGTGCGGAGAGGCGCGGGTTGTGAAGTTGGTAAAGGTCTATATGATCGGTGCGCAAGCGTTGTAAGCTCTTTTCACAGGCGCTACGCACGAAGGTGGGCGTCCAGTCTTGGGGCCTTTCTCTCTGGCCGGGCTGGACACCGGGGTAGTTGTAGAAATCGTAGCCGAATTTGGTAGCGATGACGATCTCATCGCGGTGGCCTTCGAGAGCGTCGGCGAGCAGCGTCTCGCCCTTGCCGTCGCCATAGACGTCGGCGGTATCAAAAAAGTTGATGCCGAGATCGAAAGCACGTCGCAGCAGGCGAATGCCCACCTCATCGTCGTTAATGCCCCACATGGTCGTGGCGACCGTCCAGACGCCAAAACCCACAGTGGAAGCTTTAAGCCCCGTTTCGCCTAACACACGGTATTCCATGTTTTACCTCCTCAGAAGAGACGAAGGGCGGTGAACCCTTCTAGCCATTTTCGCTACTAAATATAGTATCCAACATTGGGGAAGGCTGAGTCAATATTTGGATAGAAATATCCAAATAACTCCTCTGTCTGCTTTCCTCCGTATAGATAAATTGAGTGCTTGACTTGTACAAGGAACTATGATACACTGAAATACACTTTCGGAAGCAGTAAGAGATTTTTGGAGGAGGGGTCGTTGACGATGTTCTACCGTAACATGGTGCGCTTATGCGTCTACTTGCTCCCTGTTCTATGGTTTCTAGGGACGCCATGGGCGCGAGGGCAGGGGATACCGTTTACCATCATTCGCCCACCGGATGGCGCCACCGTTCGTGAGAACGTAGCAATTGAGGTTCCGCGTGCTAGCATACCGCCTGAAGGCTATGTGGGTGTCTACATAGATGGGAAGTTCACCGCTGCGATCTATCCACAACAGAACTCCGATAAACCCTTTACCTATATTTGGGCCACAAAAGATTTAGGAGTATCCGATGGTGAGCATACAGTGCGGCTAGTGCTTTTCGGCCCGGCGCCCGATCAAGCCAGCGGTAGCGTCCAGATCGGCTCGACTTCCATCCGCGTCAACGTTGCCAATATCATTCACAACGGCCCCTCTGTTTTGCGCTTGCGCTATCGGTTTCCGGAAGGTTTTCAATATCACTACACCCGCGACAGTTCTTCAGTAATTGTAGGAGGCTTTTCGGAGACCGGATCCAGCAGCGACGTGCCCCTCTCTTCGATTGAGAGCAGGCTGCTTTTCGATATAGAACAGCCTTTGCCAGAGGCTCTCGTTCGCGACAAGCTCACGGCATTAACTGTCATGCAGGGTGGGCAGCAGTTTATCTATCCTCAGGATCAGCTGCCCGACTCAGTCTATCAGCTACTCGATGCATTGGGGCGAATTCACTATGAGGTCGACTCGAACTCCGTGAACATAGGATCTCCGCCGCAAGGCCAATTGGCGGCTTACCAACAGGGAACCACCGCATCGGCCCAACCCAGTATTTTGGAGCTAGATGCGCTTAACTTGCCTACACTACCGGAGGCGGCGGTCTCTGTGGGAGAGACGTGGATAACGCCGGAGCAGCGCATAGATATCCCCGGTTTGCCGTCGAGCGATCAGCCTAAAGTGACTCTGCATAGTCGCCTGGTAGATTTAGAGTGGCAGAATGGCTACCCAACTGCCAAGATTCATCAATCGTTTGACTCTACCACGGAGACTGCTAAGCTGCCTGAAACGATTATGTTTAATGGCATTCCTATTCAGAAGCCCAAGATCACTTACGAGCGCGACATCTACTTCGCCTACACGGCGGGGCGCGTGGTAAAGATTGTCAGCACGCTGACGATTAAGGGAGATACGCCTGCGCAGATCAACAACGCCACGGCCAATGGTCTCACCACTACTAGCTATGGAGTGCCTTATGGAGGGCCGGGCGGTATGCCCTATGAAGGGAAGTATCCGGGCATGCCCGGTGGCCCCTACGGAATGGGTGGAACCTCCTCACCATATTCAATGAGCGGTGCTCCATACGGTGGCATGCCTTACGGTGGTGCTCCCTATGGTGGACGCCGAGGCGGTATGAGGCCCGGTGGCCCGCCTGTGGGAGGGCCTTCCTACGGAGGTGGATCGTCGTCCCCTTACGGTGGCTACACCGGTGCACCAGGAGGCTATCCGGGAGCACCAGGGGGGTATCCTGGAATGCCTCCTTATGGAGGTAGCTCCTCTCCTTACGGGATGGGAGGTAGGCCGCCGTATGCCGGAGGCAGCTCGATGCCAGGGGTGCCCGGCAGCAGCCCCTACGGCGCCGGAGGAGTGCTCTCCCCAGAACAACTCCACGCCATAACTGTGCGAACAAGCACCATCACGAATCTGACCAGCGTCTCGCACTCCTAGTGCGAAGGTTTAGTAGCTGCTTCCCGTGGGGTGGGGAAAGCCTCACCCCATCCTACTTTTAGGGATATGAGAGAGATACAAAAAAGGGATTCTCTCTCCTTTTCAGCCCTCCCGAGGGACTTCAGAAGGCGATCTGTAGACGTGTCATAGCGCTTGTTCTGTAGAGCAAGCACTGGGGCGGTCTGGAGCGTAGCGTATGGTGCGGAGAACGCCTGGTATCGTAGGAGTAGATGGTGCCAACTGGCAAGGAGGTAGTTGCCAGATGTATTTCATCCGTCGAGCGTACCCTCCATGCCCAAAGCGACGTCGAGGGCGTTCATTGACAATAGTGTGCGTAGGATGGATTTTGCTTTGGGGGCAAGTGAGGGCACGTCCCATACCGCCCATTGGTGCTGAAGCGCATCCCTTTCCCGATACGACCGACCGGATCGTCGTCTTTTCCGATCAGCTGCCGGCAGCAAACTCTTTAAGCCCGGCCCAATGGCGGTTTATTGCAGACCACTATGCGGGCACTCAAAAGGAGACCCGCAGTTGGGCGGAGACGATTCGCAAGTTGAACCCACATTTCATTATATTGCACTATCAGCTTGCTGTGGGAGCCGGCACTGCAGCTTTCTTAGATGGAGAACGATGGACGAACGATTTTGGCTATATAAAACAACATCCGCACTGGTTTTTGAGGACTGCTGACGGAAGCCCAATTTCCCAAAATGTCTACCATTGGGACGTGATGAACATTCTCTTTAGAAATGGGGAACCCATTTCTGGCTGGCCGAAGTATTGGGTGGAAACGGCTCTGCAAAGACTACGCGATAACGAAGATGACGGGGTGTTCGCTGATAGTTACACGCAGGATATTCTCATGAACCAGGTGAACCCACCATTTGCGTGGTTCTCTCATGTTGAAGCGTGCAAGCAGAACTGGATACCGAATCTCAACCTATATGGTGCTTACTGTTGCAAGGCGTTGCATGATCAGCCAGAACACTTTTACTATCTGCCGAATTTAGGTGGTTTGGTGAATGCGTGGGACACCACAAACTACGCGGTTGGGGATGGGGGAATGAACGAGGGATTTGCGCTGTCGGGGCCAGGAAACTACTATGCGCCGAGCGATTGGCAACTTCAGATGAATCGCCTTTTAGCTCTTATCCGAGCTGATAAGATTGTGATCTGCCAATCTTACATACGCGATTCGGACTACGATGCGCGATGGTTTGTGATGGGCTCGTACCTGCTGATCAAGGGGCGACATACATATATCAACATGTTCGATACCAGCACTCTTTCGTGGTATCCCGAATACACGATATCGCTAGGTGCCCCGCTGTCAGAGCCTGCCCGCACGATTTCGGCCGACTGGGATGTGGCCTGGGGAGTCTATCGCCGCGACTTTGCTAGGGGGATGGTCTTAGTAAACCCCGATACGCGTCCTGTAAAGATAGATTTAGGCCATACCGAGTATTTAGTGGAGGCTGAGGGAGGTGGGCCGGTTCCTGCTTCAGGGGTGCCGATGGGGCAACTGAAGAGACGACCGGTGAGGGTAGTGACGATCCCTAGCCACAGTGCCCGTATTCTCTTGAACGATTGAGTTCAAAGCGATAGTGGCAAAAAAATCCTGTTGACAGAACGACGTTGACACTAGTATTATATATTGAAGACGCGAAGGTTTTGAAAACCTTGTTATTGGTGAGACGGCGTTAGGTTGGGGCAGAGATGGTCAGAAGATCGAGTTTACAGTGGAATAGCCTTTTTCTTTTTGGAGCTGCTCTGCTTCTATTGGTAGTCGCACGGGTGAGCTGGGCACAACAGACGCCGAATCCTTTCCAAGATGTTCCTGCCGGTAGCTGGGCCTATACGGCGTTGGCGACCCTTCAGCAAGAGGGGGCGATTACCGGCTATCCAGCAGACTATTTTCAAGGAAAAACCCTTCGCTCTCGCTACGAGTTGGCTGTGGCTTTGAAGCGTGCTCTTGATAGGCTCTCTGTAGCGAGCTCGGCAACGCATATTACCCTTAAAGACATCGAGCCGCTCAAGCGGCTAGTGGCGGAGTTCGAGCCGGAGTTGAAGATGCTAGGCGAGACGCATGCTGCGGCTGAGGCTAGCGTTGCCGCTGTAGAGGCATCACTTACCAATTCTGCAAATTCGGCCTTATCAGCTTCGGTTCCTAGCCCCTCTTTGCAAGTGACCGCCCATGTAGACCCTCAACTTCCTTTGTTAGAACCGTCATTGCCGACTGGCAATGCGTTTGTCAGGTCATCCTCGTCTAGGGCCGTTGAGGCCGCGTTGCTGCCCACAGCGAATATCGCAGACCTAGGCAATGCTTTACGGCTTAGCAACGCCTCTAGCCCTGGAGTTGCCTTTCAACTCTCTCTGGCTCGCGCCGCACAACTGCAGATGCAACTAGGTGATGCCACTGCCTTTGATCCGCTGCTTCCTCCAAGTGCTGGGTTCCTGTCTTACACGACACGTCTCACCTATCAGCTTCAGCCCAACGTTACTCTGCAAGCCGAGGCACTACGCAATTTAGTTCCCATCCTCGATGGAAACAGCTATGCCTTGCTGGGAAGCAATGCCTATCGTTTTCACATAGGGTATGCCAACGGGCCGGCGAGTGCGGAATTGGGCTTTCAGTTTGTGGCGCCTTCGCTCGATAATAACTCACTTCTAGCAAGTAGCCTTCTGTTGTCGAACAGCACCCTGTTGGAGGGGCCGTTTACTAGTTTTTCGTTGCGGCTATCTCGGTCGCTTCAAAGCTACTTGATGGGCGAAATCCTGATGAATCCCAACAATAGAGATGCCCTATCGGATATGGTTTTGAACGGAGTATACCGTGGACAGGCGGGAGTCGTCTGGGACCCGTTCCCTGGCTTGCATCTGAGTGCGGGGTTTGAGAGCATTTTTTACGATCTCTCAACTGCCTCCGGTCTTGGAGGGCGTTCTCTCTCCTCTCAGCAGTTTTTCACATTAGGGGCCGGTTTAAATCTCACTCGCAACGCGATGTTGCAACTGCTCTATCAATACGGCAACAGTACCTCTCCCCTGTTAGATACATCCCGCTCTACCGGCAACTCCGTATTCACTACCCAATTAGCCATTCACTTCTAAAAGGGCTCGCTCGGGTTGTCCTATCGCCCAGCGGGCAGCGGTTGGCTTAGGTCTAAGGCATGTCCCTCCGTAGCGACTTCGAGATCCGGGTTTCTTTTTGCTTCCTCGAGCAGGGCTTGGCTTATTTCAAGGTTTTGGAGATCGGCCGTATTTCGGATACGCGCGAGGCGCACTTTAGCCCAGTCGCCTCTGCCGCAGGTCGCAATACCGGTGCGCACGCAATCTTCTGGTGTAGGCAGGATCAGGGGCAATCGGGCACGTTGGGTGCCGCCTTCACCACTAGTACGCATGTTGATGTAGGAGGCGACGAAATCGATCTTTTTGGCGAGACGCTCGGTGATCATATCGGCGAGGCCAAAGGCGGCGGCATTGCCGTGGGATGCATCGGTTAGATCAAAAACGGCAATGAGACGGATGTTCGGACCGTCCCATTCGGATTCGGGGATGGAGGGCATAACGGCTCGACCAATGACATGTGTATCCATGCAGGATCCGCTAATGTTTTTGCCCATCTCGTCTACCAATAGAAGGTCAAGAGAGTTGAAAGGCAGATGGGGCATCAGCTTACGACTCTTATCCAGGAGCGCCTCTTCTGGTGCTCGCCCGATGGCGTGAGGTGGAAGCGGATGGATTTCACAGGTATGTCCGAGAGAGTTCTCAATAAGCGCGATGCCGCCTAAGATGGGGAGGCGTTCGACCATGAAGCGGGCTACGTAGGGCATGAGGTCACGAAGGCCGGTGGCTCCAAAGTGATGGATACGTTCGGCGCCCTGTTGTTTTCCAAGACCGATGGCCAGCATTTTGGCGATGCCGCTTTCAATGGGGCCGGTAAAGTCGGTGTGCGGTTTGATGCGGTTGATCAGCAAAATCGCATCGGCTTGGAGGGCGTTACGATCACAGACAACAGGAAAGCCTTTATAATCTCCAGCCTCTTGCGTAAGTTCTCCGATGGGAGCGACCTCCATGGTGGCTTTGATTTCGGCGCCAACGTTTTCTGGGGTAATGCCGTAGCTATAAAGGACTTCCGTCTGTCCTTGGGCTGTGGCGCCGCCGTGGCTGCCCATGGCGGGAACGATGAAAGGACAGTGTCCATGCGCTTTCAGCACGCCGACTACCGTGCGAACGATGAGGGCGAGATTTGCGATACCCCGACTGCCTACGCCAACCGCGACCGAGGCATGGTGAGGAAGCGAACACGACGCAAGTAGTGTCTCAAGAGCTTCACGGGTGCTTTTCTCTACCTGCTCTTGGGAAAGGGCAGGAGTGCGTTCTAGTTGGCGCACACTCCAGACGGTAGGCAGGGGCACCTCTGGAAAGGTGAACAGGTGGGTGGGAAGATCTATCTGCATGAGCGGCTCCTTTGGCATAAGTTGACATGTTATAATAATACCCAGCTGTGGAATGGCGACGAGAAGATTTGTGGCATTGTTGGAGGAAGCAGATGCAAAGCGCAGAGGGGCGGGAGATGAAGTTCTTTGTAATTGGTGCTGTGCTGCTTTTGGGGCTTTTCTTATTCTTCGTGAGCCGTGCTACTGCGCCCAAGCCTCATGCTCCACTTCCAAGCCAACGATATCTCTATCGGGACTATGTAGAGCACGGGGATTTGGCGGCCAAGCAAGTAGATAAACTTGCGATTGAAACGCATGGAGACATCTCGAAAGTATCCCCAGATGATAGAGATTGGCTAGATAGTATGACGGGGGGACACGGTGCCGATCTTCTCAGGATGCGCTATCGCTACTTATCAGCACATAAGGGCTTACACCAAAACCCTGTGAAGACACATTCAAACAAATGAGATCGCTCCGCGAATCCAAGAAATTGCGGAGCTTTGAGGAATGGGAAGAAAACAATAAGAAAATTTTTGGGTTAATCTCTTGACAGCCAATCAAACCTTTGTTATAATGGATTATAGATTTACCGATAAATCAGTGGATAGTACGGTGAAAAAGGAACAGAAAGACCGCAGGATGGTGACTTTAGAGGACGTCGCTAAACGAGCTGGCGTCAGTCGTATGACGGTTTCTGCCGTTCTCAACAGAAACCTAACCCACGTTCGTGTCTCCAGAGCTACCCAACAGAGGGTTTTACAGGCGGCCACTGAGCTCAACTACTTTCCAAATGCAATCGCTCGCTCCTTACGAAAGAAACGAACAGGCATTATAGGGTTTTATGGCGGTCTTGGATACCTGAACGCTAGTCTGCCATTCTATGCTGAGATCATAGGTGGGTTACAGCGAGGATGTGATCTGCATCGGCTTGATCTATTAGTTCATGGGACGTTTCCTCGTCGCTCCGTCAAAGACATTTATGCTGAACTGGTGGATGGACGTTTGGATGGGCTTGTTGTCCATACTTCTGCGGACGATCCTCTAGTGACGCTTCTGGCAAAATCGCACTTACCGGTGGTTGCTATTGCTGATGCTATAGAAAGTTTGCCTTCGGTAGTGGTAGACGATTTTATCGGGGGCAAACTTCAGGCGGAGCATCTAGCTGGCAGGGGGCATTCTCAGGTGCTTTACAGGGCGAGCGATCGGCCGCTGATATCCGCATGTCTTCGCTACGATGGTTTTATGGAGTGCGCCCAAAACTATCGTATGAAAGTCACTACCTGGCGGGGCCTAGAAAATATAGCGAATGATGCTAAAGCCGTAGACGCTTTCTGTGAGGTGCTAAAGAGCTGTCAGGCCACAGCGGTCGTTTGTTGGAACGATATGTCGGCTCTCGATACGCTGATGATCTGCCGTGATAGAGGGATGAACGTTCCAGGCGATGTTGCGGTTATGGGATATGATGGCATTCGTACCATGGGGAGTCTCTTTCATCGGTTAACAACTATTAAGGCTCCTTGGTTCGATGTGGCAAGCCGTGCTATCGCCTTATTAGTGGAGCAGATCGAGAGTAAAGATGAGAATCTGCAGAAGGAGGTGGTGCTGCCCGTAGAGTTGGTTTGCGGTGACACAACCTAGTCACTTTGTTGCTATCAAAACCATTATATACATTTTCGAGAACGATATGTATAGGAGGAGACATATGAAAGTGAAAAATGCATTCACGCTTATTGAATTGCTCGTGGTCATCGCCATTATAGCGATTCTGGCTGCAATTCTCTTTCCCGTGTTTGCCCAAGCGCGAGAAAGAGCACGAGCCATAACCTGCACGAGCAATCTCAAGCAGATCGGTCTAGGCATAGATATGTACGTCCAAGACTATGACGAGACCTTCCCATGCGGATGGGGAGGCCCTTCGCTTGATGCTCAAAAATGTATTTGGCGCATTAGCATCCAGCCGTATGTGCAAAAATACGGCGACGGTATGCCCTATAGTGCCGCGACGGGGCAAGCCCGTGGCATCTTTAATTGCCCAGACGATCCCTATATCGGATCAGGATGGGACCCAACAAGCTATGGCTACAATGCCTTTGGAGGACTAACAATAGGCTGGGTGAATTTGGGCGGTGGCAATGGTGCATTTCCTGGTGCTAAGCTCGCCAGCCTCTACTCTCCGGCCAATTTGGTAGCAGTTGCCGACGCGGCTGAGTTCGGAACACCTCAAAATAAAGCGGCCGATCCCAACTTCGATATCCCAGGAAGCGGAAGTTGGTCCGGCTGTGGTACCGATGGGCCTGGTCCATTTAACATGCATCCGAAGATATGGAAGGAAAACGGATCGGTGGACTGGGACTTTGGGATCCCGGAGCAGGAGGACTTTGGTAGTTGTCGTAATGGAGGACGTCGGCCGGCAGCACGTCATTTCGGCAAATTCAATGCGGTGTTTGCCGACGGGCACGTAAAGTCGGTGGATGCTAATGTAATGAATGCAGTGATTAATTCTCCACAGGACATCCTTCGCAACCACCAATAAAGGTGACGATAGGAGTCAACAGGAGGAAGAGCTTTCTCTCCTCCTGTTGACCCTTCCAAATACGATAAAGCCAATGATAACGCAGCGCGTAGCAGATGAGCATAGGCGTAGCAGACTAGCCAATATAAGTGGTTATTATAAAGTTCTACGACGCCTATTTGTCTGCTTTCTTATAGGCATAATAGCTTTCGTCGGGGTCTGGGCTTTATTGACTAGTCCCTGGTTCCTCCGATGGCGATATCGGCATATGCCGCTGTCGCAAATGATTCAGCAATTTCCAAAACATCGTGTAGATCCTATTTTTCTCTACTATTTAGGCCTTAAGCTTAACCAACGCGGGGACTATGTTCATGCCGATCCTATTTTGCGCCATGCCGTTGGGCTAGACCCAGACAATCCAAACTATCGCGATGAATGGGCACGTGCCTTGCTAGGTAGTGGGTTGGTAACTGCGGCTTTTGGTGAGCTTCGTCAATATGTGGGCACTCATCCCCACTCCGCTCAGGCGCATTACCTCATGGGAAAGTTCTATGTTAGCCAACGTGCTATGGATAAGGCTTCGGAGGAACTGCAAAAGGCCCTACAACTTGACCCAACACTTGGAGAGGCTTGGGCCTATCTGGCTGTTGCGCGTGAGGCTTTAGGGGATAATACGCAGGCCCTACAGGCAGCCCAAAAGGCGGTAGCTCTTAATCCGGGTAGCGCAGCAAATCGAGCCACCCTCGCCCTGCTTCTGTCGGATGCAAACCAGCAGACTGCCGCTCGCAAGCAGTTTATGCAAGCCATTCGCCTAGCTCCGCAGCAAGAGACCATACGCCAGGCCTTCGCAACCTGGTTGCTTCAGCACGCGAGGAGTTCTCAAGACATAAATGAGGCGCTTGTGCAAGCCCAACAGGCTTTAAAGCTCTCTCCACGAGACGCAGCCGCATGGCTTGCGGAAGGGAGAGCCTATTTCCTATTGGGTGACTACCGGCAAGCGGTGGCGCCGCTTATGAGAGCCTATCAGCTTTATCCCTATGATCCGACGGCACCACTAACCTTGAGGGAGGTTTATCAAAAGCTCGACCAACCCAAAGAAGTGGCACGCTGGCAGCGTCTCTATCTCTTATGCCAAAAGGGGGCCGATCGCTATCAACGACTTTATGATGCCTTACGGGTACATCCGCAATCATCACCCCTTCATCGAGAAATGGCGGAGCTTTTAGCACAGCGAGGCGATGTAGAAGGGTGTTTACGTAACTGGGCAGAGGCTCTACACCTCCCCGCAGATGCTCCTCAGGTTCTTATCGCGACCGCTAACAGCTTGACGGATGCGCATTTTGCTCAAGAAGCACTTCCTCTGGCGCAACGTGCCGTACAGATCGCTACGGCTAACCCTAGTGCCCATGAAGCGCTTGGTAATGCCTGGCTGGGGCTCAATCGGCTGCGTTCTGCCCAAATTGAGTACGATGCCACGGTCAAATGGCACCCTCAACGCATTAATCCCATTCGAAAGAGAATTCAGGCCTATTGGGCGTATCGAATCAAGCATCCTCTTCCATCAGATATTTTATTCGGCAAGGCAAGGGCTCTTCTCGCGAAACCAGATCTCACGTACTCCGATGTGCAGAAGGCAGAAGCCTTAGCACAACAGGCCTTTGTGCTCGATCCCGAGAATAGCGCCTGCGCGGAATTCTTGCTTGAGCTTCAAATTAGAAACGGCCAACTTAGTCAGGCGTTACAAACAGCTCAACAGCTTGTTTTTCTGTTGCCCTATGATCACCGGGCACATGCCTTGTTGGCAAGCCTCCTGGCTCGGCAAGGATCTTCACTCAGTGACCTCCATGAAGCTCAAAAGCAGTTAGCACTCTCTGGTACAGACCCTTCCCTCTCTGCCATCCGTGCCTATGCACGGGGGATGATTGCGCTTAAACAGGGCGATCTGAAGACTGCTTTTCGCCAACTTAGCCTTTCTGCACAGCTTGCCCCGAATGCTGCCGATACATTCCGACAACTTGCTATCGTGGCACGCGCTTTAGGTAATCTGCAGGCTGCTAAGATGGCAGAAAAACGAGTACAAGAACTTACCTTTGCGGTCTCTTCAAAATAAGAAAGGAGCTTTTAGCTAGATGAACAAGCAACTCTTATCAGCTGCAATCGCTTTTTGCGTTATCGCCGTGCTCGTTCTCGGATTCGTGATTTATCACTTTACCCTAGGGAACAATCGTGCTGCCAGCCCTCCACCGCAAAAACCCAACATACAGAACTTACAACAGCAGTATTCACAGAGCTATACGCAAGGATATATGTATTCTCAGTCTGGCGGTGGGGGGCAGGTTCCTCCTTATGCACGTTATTATGGGCAGGGCTCGGCTGGACACTAACCTCTCCCAGGGTATTTTCGTGACACGCAGAGAGCTATGGAAGCTCCTTGGCAAGACTCTCCTTGTTGGGTCGCTTTCGGGGTGTCAAGTGCTCTCTGCGTTCCCTCCAAAACGCAAGTTGAGAGAGCAAGGGCCTAGGTTTGTGGATATGTCCTCTCATGCCGGTCTGGACTACCGCTGGGTCATCCCCGGCCCTCGCCCCCTCAACATCCTTCAAACCATCGGCAATGGATGCGCCTTCCTCGACTTCGATAACGACGGCAACCTCGATATCCTCCTCGTCGGAAGCTCTCTCGCTCTCTACCGTGGCGATGGAAAAGGGCATTTCCAAAACGTCACCCGTCAAACCGGTCTCGATAAGCTGCATGGCCATTTTCTGGGCTGTGCGGTTGGGGACTACGACAACGATGGGTATGTGGACATCTACCTGACAGCCTACCGAGGGGGAGCGTTGTTACACAACGAGGGGGGGAGCCATTTTCGGGAGGTAACGGCACAGAGTGGCATCGCTCCACAACCTTGGGGCACTTCGGCGGCTTGGGTGCAAACCACCAACAGTGGATACCTCGATCTCATCATAGGAAACTATGCAGTTTTTGGTCCCCACGTAACTCCTCAGCTGTGCACAGACCGCGGCGTTAAGACCTCTTGTGGCCCTCGCTACTACAAACCGGAGCATTGCGTTTTCTACGCTAATCTTGGCGATGGGCGGTTTAGCAACAAAACCTCTTTCTATCATGCTCAGGGTTCTGGAAGATGCTTAGGAGTTGCGTGTGCCGACTTTGACGGTTCTGGGAGGCCTTCTATCGTCTACTCGAACGATGAGATAGAGGGCAACCTACTTTATCCGGCATATCAGGGAAAGAGATGGGTATATCATGACATTGGGCGCGAGGCTGGGGTTGCTACCGATGGAATGGGGAATATTCACGGTGGAATGGGTGTAGACTGGGGTGATTATGATAACGACGGGAAACTGGACCTAGTCGTAGCGACCTTTCAGCACGAGGAAAAATGTTTATATCACAATGAAGGAGATCATATATTTGTCGATCGATCCCGCAATACAGGTATTGCCGACATCGCCAGGCCGTATGTTGCTTTCGGAGCCAAATTTTTTGATTTTAATAACGATGGGTGGCTCGACCTCATCTTTTCGAACGGCCATGTACAGGATAATATCCATCAGATCGATCCCTCCACTAGCTACCGGCAGCCGTGCCTATTGCTGCAAAATAGTGGGGGCGATCCTCTTCTTTTTTCGGATGTAACGCCTCTTGCAGGGAGCGATCTCATGCGCCCTATCGTAGGCCGAGGTTTAGCTGTCGGAGACTACGATAACGATGGTCGCGTTGATCTGTTGATTGTGGATAGCGAAGGATGTCCCCTATTACTGCACAACGAAACGGAGCCAGTTGGGAACTGGCTCGGTATCCGGCTTGAAGGGAAACGCTCCAATCGCAGTGGCTACGGTGCTCTCCTAGTGGTGGAAGCGGGAGAAAAGCGCCTTCTACGCCAATGCCAAGCTGGTGGCTCTTATATGTCTTCTTCGGACCCTCGCGTTCATTTTGGGCTTGGCAATGAGAGAGAAGTGAGGCAGTTAACGGTAAAATGGCCTAGCGGTCGTGTGGACGTTTTTGTTGATGTGCCTATTAACCGTTATTTGGTGATTTCTGAGGGCGAGCAGAGGTTTGCGGTTTTATGAGATATCCAGGGCTAGTTGTGTGAAGGCATCCTCTTCCTGTTGTATACTTATGACGAGAACGTAGGAAAGGAACGAGGTAGTAGAAGATGCAAGCCCACGTTTTGCGAAGGGCCTATATCGAGTTTTTTAAGGAGCGAGGGCATCTGCATTTGCCGGGAGCACCGCTGATACCCATAGATGTGCTGGGTCATCTTGACGAGTCGACTCTCTTTACCGGTTCGGGAATGCAGCAGTTTAAGCCCTATTTTGCTGGGGTTGCAACCCCACCCTCACGGCGCATTACAACGGTGCAGAAATGCGTGCGCACTGGCGACATTGATAGTGTGGGAGACTACTCGCATTGTACCTTCTTTGAGATGCTAGGCAACTTTAGCTTTGGCGACTACTTTAAAGCAGAAGTTATTCCGTGGACATGGGAGTTCTTAACCCAGGTGGTCGGGCTTGAACCAGAGCGGCTATGCGCAACGGTTTATAAAGACGATGAGGAATCCTACGCCATTTGGCATGAAAAGATAGGTCTGCCTGAAGACCGCATCCATCGTCTCGACGAAGACAAGAACTTTTGGCCGGCCAACGTTCTTAGCGAAGGGCCTGATGGGCCTTGTGGACCATGTTCGGAGGTCTACTATCGCTTGGTGCCGTTGGAAGAGCTAACCACCGATCCCCAGCTGACACCGACGCAGCGCTTCCTTAAAGATGAGGCAGAAGGACGGTGGCTAGAGATTTGGAATAACGTATTTACTCAGTATAATCGTAGTACGGACGCAGATGGCAAACCGATCTTAACCCCGCTACCTCAAAAGAATAATGATACGGGGGCGGGGCTTGATCGTATCGCTTATATTGCCCAAGGGAAACGCAGTGTGTTCGAGACCGATCTGTTCGGCTCTACATTGGAAGCGATCGAGAAATTGGCCGGAGTACGGTACGAGGGCAGCATGTCACCCACGGATTTCGCTTTTCGGGTGGTTGCCGAACATACGCGCTGCATGGTTTTCTGCATCGCTGACGGCATTTTGCCCTCCAATGAGGGACGTGGGTACGTGCTGCGCTACATAATGCGACGTGCCGTGCGTTATGGCAAAATGGCTTTGGGATTCGATTCCCCCTTCCTTCATGAGGTGGCTCCCCATGTGATCGCACAGATGCGCGATTTCTATCCGGAGCTCGAGGAGCGACGTGCCCTTATTCTTCAGACGATCCGCACAGAGGAGGAGCAGTTCCGCCGCACTCTCGACAGAGGGATGCGCATTCTGACGGATATGCTGCATTCCGTGGAGGTTCAGGCAACCAAACGTCTCCCCGGTCATGATGTATTTCGCCTTTACGATACCTATGGCTTTCCGCTAAGGCTTACCCAAGAGCTAGCCGCAGAGGTGGGTGTAGAGGTTGATTTAGAGGGTTTTGAGGCGGAGCTGGAAACGCAGCGTGTGCGATCACAGCAGTCGAGCAAAATAGATAGAGAGGTCTTTTCTGCCTCCGTGCTTATGGGCGTCATCGGTGCCGATCTGCCGCCGACGGAGTTTCTTGGCTATCATACGCTGCAGGCGGTGGCGAAGGTGCTGGCCATCTACGTAGGGGACCAGCGCGTGGAGTTTGCACGAGCAGGAGAGAAAGTAACCGTTGTGCTTGACCGAACTCCGTTCTATGCTGAAGCGGGCGGGCAGGTTGGCGACACCGGCACGTTGGTGGCACCCGAGGGAGAGACAACCTGTGCACTACGAGCCGAAGTGTGTGATACCCAGAAAAGTGCCTTAGGGGTCTATCTTCACTCCGTAATAGTTCAGGAAGGGGAGCTGCGAGTAGGGCAGAAGGTTTATGCAACGGTGGATCGAGTGCGTCGCCTCGACATCATGCGAAACCATACGGCGACCCATCTTTTGCAGGCGGCTCTTCGACAGGTGCTTGGCACCCATGTGTATCAAAAAGGCTCTTTAGTAGCGCCGGACCGACTGCGTTTCGACTTTACCCACACGGCTCCAATGACTGACGATGAGTTGCGGCAGGTAGAGGAGTTGGTCAATGCCGAGATCTTGAACGACGTGGAGCTAGAGGTTCATTGGGATGTGCCCCTTGAGGAGGCCAAAGCGCGAGGCGCTATGGCGCTTTTTGGGGAGAAGTATGGCGAGCGCGTACGCGTTATCGAGATTCCGGGGTTTAGCATTGAGCTTTGTGGGGGAACGCATCTGCAGCGCACGAGCCAAGTAGGGCTTTTCCGAATCGTCTCCGAAACCGGCATCGCGTCCGGAGTAAGGCGTATTGAGGCGGTAACCGGCCGAGCCGCTTGGCAATATACTCTGCAACGTGAACAGTCGATCAAGCAGCTTCCGACGTTGCTGCGAGCCCAGGTGAAGCGTTTGGATGATGTGATAGTTGCTTTAGACCGTCTTATCAGAGAAAGAGACGAGCTTGCGAAACGTAATCGTCAGTTGCTGCTGGAGCGCTCAATTGCCCGCCTTGATACGTTAGAACCGACGCTCGTGGATGGGGTTCCTGTATTAGCCACCTCAATTGAGGGAGTAGATGCCAAAACATTGGGCGACCTGGCGGAACGAGTTGCGGGGCGCTTGAAAACGGCGATTGTCGTATTGGGAACTGCCGTCGAAGAAAAGGGACTTGTTGCGGCCAAAGTTACGGCTGACCTGGTTCAACAAGGCTATCATGCAGGGAACTTGGTGAGAGAGCTTGCCAAGATCATAGGCGGCGGTGGAGGAGGTAGGGCCGATTTTGCGACGGCCGGCGGCAGGGATTATTCCAAGCTTACCGAAGCGCTTAAGACGGTGCCGGATTTAGTAAGAGCGCAGAAAAAGCAAAAGCCTTAGAGCACCCCTGAGATTAGAAAAAGACCGCCCCCTCGCTGGCACCGCGAGGGGGCGTAAGTAAGCCTCTACCTAATCCCACGGATCGAGGCCAAGCAGTTTGCGGCCAAGAGGAGTGAGTTCCGCGGTTTTTTGGTACTTCTGCTCGATCTCTCGCGGATCTCCTGGAAAGACGCTGTTACCAGGTGGGAGGCGGTTCTGCCAGCAGTGTATGCGGTGTTGGCGCTGCTCTTCGGTGAGGCGTTCTGCGGGAAACATCGAGATATATTGAGAGAAACGGGGGCGGTTCGAGACGTTATGCCCGTTGCCGTGGGCGAGGGTATTGATCCAGATGATGAGGTCGCCGGCTTTTGCGGGGATGGGAACCACCTTTTTGCCTGGCGGGAGAGCATTGAGATCGGGGACACGCGGATTTCTATCGGGCGGTTGTGTGGCGATCCACTCTTCAAGCCCTTTATGGAAGCCAGGAATGCACTGAAAGCCTCCCATATCTTCCGTTGTATCGGTGAGGCACAAGACGCCTTGGACGCTGAATGGCAGAGGCAGTTTAGAGGTATCTACGTCCCAATGGATGAAGCCCTTGTGGTCGTATTCAGGGTGGTCTGGATGGCGAGGCGGCTTCATACCCACGCGGTCTATAGTAACGCAGAGTTTATGGGTGCCGTAGATCTCGGAGAAAGCTTGGTGGACACGGGGATACTGGCGAGTGTCCCACAGAGCTTGATGCTGGTACATTTCGATCATCCCGCCGGGTTTTAAAGGTGGGCGATACCAGTCCTCTGGATTGTTGGGGTCCATGCCGAGAAACTCAAAGATAGCGTTGACCACAGCGTTACACAGCTCCACGGGCACTACGTTGCGAGCGACGACGTAGCCGTTCTCCTCGAAGAACGCCAAGTCTTCTGGGGTGAATACGCTCATAAAGAATCTCCTCGGTTCAAGATTTGGGTATCGTTGCAAATTTGGGTCACTCCCTTTGGATCTACAATTGGTCCTTGGTTGAGAGTTTCCCTGCTTACAGAAAAAAGGTGCCCGGCTTCGCCATTGAAGCCGGGCGGCACCGCAAGTGGCATCCGCGCACCTGGGTACACTGCAATTGAGGACGAGAAAGAAGGATACCTTCGTTTATAGTATATCATAGAAGTGTTTGTCGTGTCAACTGATTCTCCAAAAATTTGCTAGTTTTTTTACAGAGAAAAACAGAAAACGAGGTGCGTGGGCGGCAAAATGGCCTTGCCATGGATTTTGGGGGTAGAGGCGTATAGAAAAGAGGGTATTTTTTAGCTAGGGAATGGAAAAGATGCAAATTCTTCGGCTCAATAGCCTGTAGAATCGAATCGGAGAGTCTTTTTAGTTAGAGCTTGCATATGCTATACTTATAATTGCCAAACAACGTGGAAATAGGCGACTAAGTCTTTTGATGTGAAAGGAAAAGCAAACAGATATGACGACCACCACAGGAAAACGACGAGGGCGTCGCCCGGCGCTCGATCCTGCCGATCGAAGGCGACTTGCGGCGCGCATTGCAAAGATGGTTCTGGTTGATCGAATGGAGCAGAAGGAGATTCTGCAACAACTGCTAAACTCCGAACCCAATTTAGCGCATATTGATGCGAGCACCATCTCTCGTCTCTACCGGTTTGCTCTTGATAGCGGGATCGTGCGCGTTCACATTGATGAAAACGCGCCCTTCAAACCACCGCGCGTAGACCACCTTGAGCGAGAGCTGATGGCTGCCTATGGACTGCAAACGGCGATTGTGGCCGATATGTCGGGGCATTCCGAAACGCTCGAAAGCAGCCTTGCCGATGACCGCTTACATCAGGCTCTAGGCCAACTGTGCGCGGACTATCTGGATACGATCATTCGCCAGAACGAGATCGTAGCACTCTCTTCCGGCCGAGCGGTGTTCTATACCTGCGAGAGCCTATTCAACAAGCACATCTACGATAAACGCAACGTGCGCGGCGTGAAAGTGGTCTCTTTAAACGGCAATATCGCTGCGGAAGTGTGGTCTATGGAAAGCCCCGACGCTCGCCGGGCTATGGATGCCGACATTAGCGGCTCTTGGCTTGCCCGCGCCTTTCCCGATGCGCAGCTCATTCGCTTGAGCCTGCCGGTGGCAGCCAAAACGCCCGAGATGGTGTCCGAATGGCTATCCGAAGGGCCAGGCCGCTGGATTTCACCGAAGGTCTGGGAGGAGAAGGCGCGACAAAGGGCATTAGGTACAAGCACGGGGATTGCCGCAGAAGACGATGTCTATGTACCTACGCTTGCGCTAGTTGGTATCGGAGGGGTGCGCCCCAAATCGGGCCATCGCTTTATTGTGGGGCTGCACGAACCCATGATGGGCAACCTCCAGCCCGAGTTGGGCAAGATGATCGATCTGATTGCGCGCTACACGAATAACGGCAAGCCCGGATTTACCTGTGCCGTTGGCGACCTCTGCAATCGCCTCTTTATCACTCTGGCGGCGCGCAAACATATGTCGCCAACCGATCTGAAGGAGCTAGAGTCCTACGTGCAGGCCATCAACGATCGTCTGCTCTCCGTTACCATAGAGCAGCTCATGTTGGTGCCGAAGGTCGTTGTTGTCGCCGGCGGTGCTACAAAGTTCGACGCCATCTATTCGGTGCTTGAGTGGCAGGCGATGGGTTGGAAACAGCCGATCGTTCACGATCTCTGCACCGATAGGGAGACGGCCGAAAGGCTGCTACAAGCACGTCGAAGCTCGCGTCGCAGCTAAGCTTCGAGCTTGATCTACACGCTGCGGGCCATAGAGAGGGAGGCTTAAGCCTCCCTCTCTTCGTGTGGTTCCGAAGGCTCTGCTTCGCGTTCGGTGGCGCGTAGAAGCTGTTCTGATGGCGTGTTGAACGTGGTCGGCATAGTGGGACGGAGCAGTTCGTCGGGCTGGGCGGGGGATACGGGGGCGACAGTGCCTCTCAGCAGGGTGGCGCGTTCGGCGGCTAGGCGCGCTTTGGCATGAAGATAGGGGAGACAGGCACGTGCCGCATCGCGCACTTCCGCCTTCACTTCGGGTAGATCACTTGTGGCGAGCTGTTCTACCACCACCAAGGCACGTTCATCGCCGATCTGTTCTAAGGCCTTCAGAATCGCTACCTGCATCTCCGAATCACTGCTGGCCAGGAGCAGCAGCAGTGCATTCATCTGCTCGTTGTTAATATATTTGGCATCGCTGGCTTTTACCTGGGGCAGGAGACGACGTAAAGCCCTATCGGCTGCCTGGCGTATAAAGATATCCCGCTCGCGTGTCATTAAAGCAAGAGCCCCTACGGCGCACGGATCACCTGCCTTAATTACCGCATGAACCTCCTCACGTAAGCGGCTTAGGGTACGCTCTGCCATGGCCGCGCTGCCGCCCCCCATTGCGAAAAGCCACCAAAACTGTATGATCTTGAAATGGGTAAGGTAGCACAGAAAAATAATAAAAGCTAACCAACAGACGCGCACCGTCCACATGCGGCGCCGGTAAAGACGCAACTTTTTGGCCGTGTCTAAAAGGCTCTCGATCTGCCTTTCTACCTCACGACGACGCGCTAAGGTATTGACCTGGGCCGCAATCTGCTGCTGGATCGTCTCCTGCTGCGGCTGCGATTCGTTTTCAAAAAAGGACATGGCTGGCTTCCCTCTTCCCTCTCTTTATAGAATACGCCATAGAGAACTTTTCTGCGTTCAAAAAGCACGGAAAACAGCGGTCAGACCAACGAAGAGGCGATAACTCGAAGAAAACCGATGCAATACCGTACTACCGGCCTTTACGGGTAAGCTATTAAAGGACGAGCTGACAACTTTCGGGTTAAAAGGAGGAACGAGTGTCGTTACGCGCCCTTGCAGAACAGGTGCTGCATAAAAAGCGCTTTGCCCTTTGCGGAGATGGCACAAAGGACGATGCGCTTTTTCAACTCTATCGTCAGCTGAAAACGGCAGGATATCGTGTCTATTTGGTGCACCCACAACAGAACGAGTTGGATGGCGACCCCGCATACCCCTCGTTAGATAACATTGCTGATCCGCTTGACTGCGTGGTGGTGGCAACATCGCCCGAAAAGGCGCTGGAGATCATACGTATAGCAGGGCATCTGAAGATTCCCTATCTCTGGTTGCAGCCCGGAAGCGAGTCGTTAGCGGCGCTTAACCTAGCTCGCTATTTTGGTTCGCAAGCCATTGTAGGCTATGACCTAAAAGAGCTTCTACAGTGGCATCAGCAGCAGCCGATGGCCTCTTAAGAGAGACGGTCAACTTGTTTTTGCATTCGGCAAGCCTGAAGATAGTGGCGTAGATGTGCCAATGCAAGGCGAATGTTTTCCGGGCGCATATCTCGTGTGCTTGCGATATTGCTGATAGCGCGTATCTCGCACACAGGGATATCCTTTTGGTGGCCGATCTGCGCCACTGCCGCCCCCTCCATACTTTCAAAGTCCGCCTGAAAAAGAGAGCGGCGCAGCTGGGCTGTTTCTAGCGTGCCGGTACACTGATTGACAGTGCACCCTCGCCCTCGCTTTACATGGAAGTTCATATCCCATGAAGCGGCGACCCACTCGTCGGGCAGGGCGAGGGACAGAGGGGTTGAGTAGAGGGAATGGCTGAAAGGCGCTTCGCGAATTGGGCGAAAAAAGGGGGGTGGGGCAACTCGAAGCCGATGTCACCATAGGTTTCCGATTCAGCAAGCACGATATCGCCGATCTGAAGACCAGCATGGGGATAGGCTCCCGCGATCCCGATGTGCAACAGGAGAGACGGTTGCAGCGAATCGAGTAGGGAATAGAGGGCGGCGAAGATGGAGGGAATGCCTACACCCGTGCAGACCCACGCAACGGTTCCCTGGTAGCCCCAGGCCGTTGGTTGAGAGATCGGGGCGACCTCATCGTCAGACCAGAAAGCCGCGAGCTCTTGGGGGGTTGCAGCGCAGACCAAAAGGGAGACTTCTTTAGGAGATCCCTGCGATTCGAGATTGGATGCCATCATAGATCGTTTAGGGCGACGAGCGAGGGAAAGGTTTGCGCTAAATAGGCCTGATAGGCCTGCCAGAGGTGGACGGAGTTGGGGTGACCACAATGCTGAGGGCTATTGGGTGGGTTGAGAAGCCCATGTGTCTGGTAGCAGAGGATGGTTTCAACGTGAGGAGCGATGGCTGTGAGTTGTCGTAGGATTCGGTGGAAGTCGGCGGGAATGAGGGCGCTTGCATAGGTGGCCCCTTCAAACTCGAACAGTTCCACATCGGCCCAGAGCTCTGGGGTAGGGCCTCTATGGGCGGCCTGCTGGTGCAGACGACGCAGGCGTGCGTAGATGGCGTCTAGCTCTTCCACTTTGGTTTTTCGCACGCCTACCTCATCTTGATAAGCGATAAAATCCACTCCGGCCTGGCCGAGGGTTAAAAGTTGCTTGAGAAACGTCTCATCCTCCTGCACCTGCCGAGTGCCGTAGGGAGCGATAAGAATGCGATGGTGTGAGGAGAGGGAGCGAAGATAGTGTGCAAAGACCGGTAGGAAGCCCATCATGTTCTCGCTGAAATGGCCGCGTATCTCGGCCTCGTTGGGTACATACCATCCATAGAACGCTTTAAAGGCGCCGTAACGCTCTATAAGCTCTTGTGCCAAAGCTTGGTGCCAGGCGAGATAGTCGGGGGCATCGCTGGTCTCCTCCGTCGTATGTCCATAGAAGCCGGCGCTAACAAAAACTTTGAGCCCGTGTTCCTCTGCCGCCTCTAAGACCGCTGCAATGGGGTCAGCGCAGGCCAGATCGTGTCGTGGCATCAGACGAGATGGATAGAAGGCGCAGTTGTCTAAGGCGGAGGACATCAGTACCACGTACTCCAAATGGAGTTGTGCCATTTCTGCAATTTTTCCTCGCCACTGCGAATCGGTGAAACGACGGGTCGTTTCGTTCCAGTAGTCCCCATCGTGAGGATTCTGATGCTGGAAGTCCATCCAAGAGCCTTGAAGACGTTGCGGTGCTGCCATCGAGTGGGTGGTACCTTTCCTAAATCGTTGATCCTAGGTTTTTGGCGAAGATGTTCCAAAAAGCAGATGTGCGAGCGCATCCGGCGTATCGCACAAAGCGGTTGGCTTTTGGGTTTCGAGCAGGGAGCGCGGAGCAGCTCCCCAAGTAACCGCAATGGAGCGAATCCCAGCGGCCCGGGCGGCCTGCACATCGTGCACGGTATCGCCGATATAGACGGCAAGAGGGCGTTGCGACGGAGGAATGCGAAGACAATCTAAAGCCGCAAGCAGACCATCAGGGGCCGGCTTTGGGTTGGGGGTATCGTCTGCGGTGATGACCACGTCCACATCGTCGGCAATATGAAGGCGAGGCAAGGTGTTGGCGATTTCAGCACGATTTTTAGAGGTTACCAATCCCGTGGGAAAACCACGGCGCTTGCCCTCTTTGAGGACGGAGATCACAGGCAATAGAATGCGCTCCTGATCACGGTGAGCCTCATAGTACTCAATGAAGGCCTGGATAACGGTGTTCTCGTCCGTGCCAAAAGCTTCCGGCTCGCCGAAAACTCTTATCTGGTGTTTCAGTGGTGTGCCGATGAGGGCACGAAGCTCGCTTTCTGAGAGGGTTTGGTGGTAGAAACGACGGTAGATATGATCGAGCGCGGCCGCGATCAGTTTAGTGGTATCAATCAGTGTGCCGTCAATGTCCCATAGCAGACAGGAAGGTTTAGGTTCCAGCATCAGATAATGACGACCTCATGAACGCCTTGGCGGATATCGCCAATGATAGAGGCCACTTCGCCAGCCTCATTAAGGTGGTTTACGATAAGAGGAGCTTGCTCTGGGGGTGCGATGAGCACCATCCCGATACCCATGTTAAACGTACGGTACATTTCGGGTTCAGGAACGCCTCCTTTTTCTTGGATAAGCGTGAAAATGGGAGGCACTTTCCAGCTACGCCGATCAATGATGATGGAGCAGTCAGGTGGAACGACACGTGGGATGTTTTCATAAAAACCGCCGCCGGTAATATGAGCCATAGCGTGGATATCGAAGGTGGTGAGCAGAGGCAGAATAGTGGGCGCGTAGCAGCGATGGACGGCTAGCAACTCCTCACCGAGCGTGCGTCCCAAGCACGGAATATATTCGTAGAGAGAGAAAGGCTCAGGCCCCTCTAGCAGGGCTTTGCGTACCAAAGAAAAGCCGTTGGTATGCAATCCATTAGAAGCCAGCCCAATCACGGTGTCTCCGGGGGCTACCTTTGTGCCATCAATGATACGATGCCGATCGACAATGCCGACGATGCAACCCACTAAGTCGTACTCTCCTTCCGGATAGAGGCCTGGCATCTCTGCCGTCTCTCCTCCGATCAAAGCGCAACCCACGTTCTTGCAGGCCTCCGATAGCCCGCGAATGATCTCCTCTGCGACGCTGGGAACAAGGCGACCTGTTCCAAAGTAGTCAAGGAAGAAAAGGGCCCGCGCGCCTTGCACTAAGATGTCGTTGACGCAGTGATTGACAAGGTCTTGACCTATGCTGCTATGCGCGCCTAGCTGAGCGGCTATTTTCACTTTTGTGCCGACTCCGTCAATACTGGAGACCAGAACGGGGTCTGAATATCCATCAAGGCCGTTTAGAGCGAACATGCCGCCAAAGCTGCCAATGTCGGTTAACACCTGCGGTGTGAAGGTGCTGCGCACATGTTCACGCATTCGATGAACGGCTTCATTGGCCGCATCTATATCCACTCCCGCATCACGGTAGGTGAGGCGCAGGTCGCTCATCGGTTCGATCCCTCATCTGTAGTGAGTTCATAGGGACGAAAGCGGAAGTCGGCAGGCATTTTCCCCTCCACTCGTCCCACGATCCGTCCCCCACGCGTGATGGTACCTATGAGAGAGCCATCGGGGGTAACCTGAATACGTCCGACGTTACCAAGATTATCTCTTAACACAACAGTGCCTTTGCAACGAGTCTGCCAGCCGAGCAGGTTTTCAAAAACATCTATTTCCGTTTCCATTTGCACGGTATAGTTTTCCGTCAGATTGACCTGAAGGGTGTCGGTTAGGGAACGAGCCGGCATAAGGCTCGAAAGATGGGGCGCTCCCAAGGTGCGTGTGCCGCGGACTTCCGTCCCGTCGGGAAGCGCCACGGCATAGTCGAAACGGAGGGAGGGAGAGTCCGCTGCTGTGACCACCGTGGCCACGGCTTGCGTTTTGGGATGATGTTTTGTAACGCTAGGCTGTGGGTGAGACAGATGGAGCCCAAGGGGTACGCCTTCGATGGATGCGGCCGTAAATCGCAGTAGGTAGTTCACGCAGTGCCCAAGCGCGGTGGCGGAGTCGGGTAAACTGCGTGCCGCATCGCGAAGTGCCTCGGTTTCAAGAAGTGCCTCGGTAAGCAGTTCTGCCCCATTTTGCCCAGATTTCCTCGCAGTATAGAGGCGGGCCGCGACAGCGGCAGCCGTAGCTCCAGTAGCAACGAGAACAAAAGGCAACGAAACACGTTTGTTGATTTCCATAGGAAAGTCCTCCTTATGACCCGTGCAGCGGCAAGGGCATAGAGCTTACTCTTCGCTATCGCTTGGGGCTAACAGGCTCTCTTCGGAGCCGGTGCCCACATGAGCGAGGCGTTTGGTAGGCTCTTCGAGCATCATCTTCGTCAGCTTTACCCGTTGTGGAATTGGCACAGGGTATTTGCCATCGAAGCAGGCACGACAGAAGTTGTCACGTCCCATATCAATGGCGCGTAAAACACCTTGGAGAGAAAGGTAGCCCAAAGAGGTTGCTCCGATAAGCTGGCGTATCTCTTCCACGGAATGACGGGCTGCCACGAGTTCGTCTTGATCCGCCATATCAATGCCATAAAAGCAGGGATATTTTACCGGTGGGGCCGTGATACGAACATGGACCTCGGCGGCTCCGGCCTCGAAGAGCATTCGCACGAGCTTATCGGTGGTGGTACCGCGCACAATGGTATCGTCCACCATAACGACCTTACGGCCTGCCAACGTCTCCTTAAGAGGCGTATATTTCATTCGAGCACCCATATCCCGCATGCGCTGACTTGGCTGAATAAAGGTCCGCTGAATGTAGCGGCTCTTAATAACACCTTCGCCGTAGGGGATGCGCGACACCTCGGCGTAGCCGAGCGCTGCCGGGGTGCCGGTATCAGGGATTGGGATCACGACATGGGCGCCGGGGCAGGGATGTTCGCGAGCTAGCTCTTGCCCCATTCTTCTGCGCACGGTGTGCAGGGTTCGGTTGTAGAGCATGCTATCGGGCCGGGCGAAGTAGATGAATTCGAGAAGACAGGTAGCACGTCGGTGCATGGGAATGGCCTGAATCTCTTGCAGCCCATTTTTGCCGATAGAGATGATCTCGCCGGGTTCCACTTCGCGAAGATAGTTGGCACCTACGGTGGTAAGGGCGCAGCTTTCTGAAGCGATGACGTAGTGCCCATTGCCGAGTCGGCCTAGGCAGAGAGGCCGGATGCCGCAAGGGTCGCGCACACCAAGCAGTTTATCTGGGGTCAGCACAACGAGCGAGTAGGCGCCTTTAATGCGCTCCATAACGTCGCGCATGGCGGTCTCGATGTTGCCACGATAGGCCCGGGCAAGCAGCTGTGCGATGACTTCACTATCATTTGTGGTCTCAAAGATGCACCCCTGTGCTTCGAGTTCGTTACGAAGTTCAGAGGTGTTAATGAGATTGCCATTATGGGCGACGGCGATGGGGCCGCAGCTTGAGAAACCAACAAGCGGCTGAGCGTTACACAGGACGCTCGACCCGGTGGTGGAGTAGCGTGTATGGCCGATCGCGCTGATGCCTTTAAGAGCGCGGATGCTCTCTTCATTAAAGACCTGCGTCACAAGCCCCATCTCTTTATGAAGGCGAATGCTGTGGCCATCAGAGACGGCGATGCCAGCGCTCTCTTGACCTCGGTGTTGAAGTGCAAACAGGCCGAAAAAGGCGATGCGGGAAACCTCTTCACCGGGGGCATAGATGCCAAAGATCCCGCACTCCTCTTTAGGGCTATCGGAGTCGGGGCACCTTTCATTTTTCAAAAAGTTATCCATCTCTGTTTCCTTAGCGTTTCTCAAGCCACAGAATGGGCGCTTTGCATTCGTCGGGGAATGGCTTGATGCCATGCTTGCGCTAACTGCGCGATAGGCAGGTCAATCAGATCGGTGGTTCCATGCGCGATGTAAAGACGATCGCCGCCGACCGTTCCAATCCAGCGGGGACGTACGTCGAACTCAACGGCGAGATGCTCAACCCGTTTAAGCGCTTTATCGTCCTTTACCGAGATCACCACGCGTCCTTGGGCCTCCCCAAAAAGAACGGCAGCGCGTGGCAGGGTAAATTCAGCGGGTGCAAGCAGCACACGGGCGCCCAAGTTTCCTAAAATGGCACACTCGGCCAGGCAGACGGCCAGTCCTCCTTCGGAAATGTCGTGGCAAGAGGCGATCAGGCGCTCGCCGATGAGGTGAAGCAGAAGGGCATGCAACCGCTCTTCGCCCGACAGATCTATGTGCGGTGGGCGGCCTGCCTCTTTTCCATGAATCAGGCTTAGGTATTCGCTGCCTCCGAGACCGCCGGAGGGGTCTTGGTAGGCCTCTAGAAGCAGGAGGATATCCCCTTCGCGTCGAAACGCGGGCTGGCAACGACGACTGAGATCGTCGAGGATGCCCAGCATCCCAATGGTCGGTGTGGGATAGATGGGGCCGTCGGGTGTTTCGTTATAGAAAGAGACATTTCCGGAGACCACGGGTATTTGGAAGGCCTCGGCGGCCGCAGCAATGCCCTCCACCGCGCGTCGAAATTGCCAGAACCGGTCTGGCTTTTCCGGATTGGCGAAGTTCAGGTTATCGGTAATGCCAGCGGGGCGCGCACCGACACAAACGACATTTCTTGCCGCCTCCGCCACGGCGATTTGCGCCCCGATAAAGGGATCAAGATAACAGTAGCGGCCGTTGCCATCTATTGTGAGCGCGATTCCCTTTTTGCTCCCACGAATACGCAACACGGCCGCATCGGCCCCAGGAGCATAGACCGTTTGGGTTTGAACCATGCTATCATACTGCTGGGTAACCCACTCTTTGTTGGCAAGGGAGGGGCTATCCAAGAGGCGCAGCAGGCACTCCGAGCAGGAAGGGCCATCACCTCCCTCCTCTTCAGCACGCAGGTCTGGCAAGGAGAGGGGGTCAAACTGCTGGAGAGCGCGCACCATATCAGGCTCTTCGGTCTCCAAGTAGTAAGTAGGACAAGCATCGGTAAGCGCTTTAGCGGGCACTTCAGCCACTACGGTCTCCCCATCGCGCACCCGTACCAGGCCATCGTTTGTAACGTGGCCAATAACAACAGCGTGAAGCCCCCATTTTCGAAAAATAGCAAGGACGTTCTCCTCCGTTCCTTTACGAGCTATGCAGAGCATCCGTTCCTGCGATTCGGAGAGCATAATCTCATAAGGGGTCATGTTGGGTTCGCGAAGGGGCACTTTCCGAACATCAATCTCTATCCCTGTGCCTGCTTTCGAAGCCGTTTCGCATGTGGAGCAGGTGAGGCCTGCCGCCCCCATATCCTGAATTCCCACAATGCAACCAGAGGCAAGCGCTTCAAGCGTGGCCTCTATCAGCAGTTTTTCCATAAAGGGGTCGCCCATTTGCACATTAGGGCGTTTGCTTTCGCTATCCGGCCCCAGCTCCACGCTTGCGAAGGTGGCACCATGAATACCGTCCTTCCCTGTACTGCTACCAACATAGATCACGGGATTACCCACGCCTTCAGCGACAGCCCGGGCGATCTTTCTGCGCTCCACCACGCCCACAGCCATGGCGTTAACGAGCGGATTACCGCTGTAGCAGGGATGGAAGTAGACCTCACCGGCTACCGTGGGAACGCCAACGCAGTTACCGTAGTGGCTGATCCCCGCCACCACGTGCTCAAAAAGATAGCGGTTACGCGGCTCGTCGAGCGGGCCGAATCGCAGCGAATTGAGAATAGCAACAGGGCGAGCACCCATCGTAAAGATGTCGCGCAGAATGCCGCCTACTCCGGTCGCCGCGCCTTGAAAGGGTTCCACTGCCGAGGGATGGTTGTGCGATTCAACTTTAAACACAATGCCGAGCTGTTCATCTAAGGGCACCACACCAGCGTTTTCCAAAGCGCCGCGCTCTTGTGCCTCACGGTAGTTCTTAAAGAGGGTTAAAATTGGGCGGGAGTATTTGTAACCGCAATGTTCCGACCACATCACGGAAAACATACCCAATTCCGTAAGGGTTGGGGTTCTGCCTAACAGTTGGCAAATGCGGGCATATTCGGCGTCGTTTAGGCCCATCTCCCGCACAACTTGCGGCTCTATCACGCGAATACTCTCCTCCTCTCTCGTCGTTACGCCTCCCTGTGCCCTAACGATCCGTAACTAACATCCCTTTAAGTATAGCTTATGAGCGGCTTAGGGGTCAAATGATTTCGGAGCGGACTTCAAGCTCGCAAGACGGTTGTTTTCTGGGTAAGGAAGAGAAGATTGGAAGACAACAAGAGCAGGCTGCAAAAACAACCTGCTCTTGAGGACTGAAGAAGGAAAGGGAAGCTTAGTTGTTGTTATTGCCGCCGCTGGGATTTGGGTTCTGCTGTCCCCTGTTCCGATTACGCTGACGGTTACGCCAATTCTGCTCCTGTTGCTTGAGCCATTCGTCGAACTTTTTCTGTTGGTCGGCGTTCAGCACTTTACGAATAGCCGCGTCGGTGTTCTTACGAATCTGCATAAACTTTTGGCGACGCTGTTGGGGAGTTAAAGAGGTGTCTTGGCGAAGCTGGCGCATCTGTTCGCGCTGCTTTTTCATGATATCCTGGATCTGCTGTTTCTGGCTGGCGGTGAGATTGAGGCTGTTGAGGAACTGCAGAAACCCGTTCTGACGGCGATTTGGGCGCTGTTGTTGACCAGTGGGTGCAGCGGGCGGCTGACCTTGAAGCGCACGCGCATTCGGTGCGGCAAAGCCCAACAGCGCCAGTGAGGTAAAGGCAAGGACCGCTAGCCCATTGCGAAACGATCTACGGTTCATAGATTTTCCCTCCTTTGAGAAAATAGAGTTGGTTCCATTGAGAAAATAGAGTTGGTTCCATGGTGTGTAGCTGAAAGGAGCTGCTAACCCTTTCGCCAAATATAGACTAAGAAGTCGCCTGAAAGTTTTGCTGAATTTTGACGGCCTGCCAAATATTCACGAAACCGAAGGCGAGGCAGTTAGGTAGTCTCTATAACCTGACTCGGTTGGGAATAAGGGAGGAGAAACAGATGACAACTGCGGCGGTGCAAGCAACGGTGGTAACGTTATTGACCTTAATGGCTACATGGACCGGCCTGCTCATGGCGGTGGCGCTTCTGCTGCCAGCTGCCACACAGGTTGCAGAACACCATTTACAGACCTCGAAAGTTCGGTCGTTTCTTCTGGGCTTGGGGCTTCTCATCAGCATTGCGATCGGTTTTAGCCTTTTTCGGGCCGGAAGCCCTGTTGCTAAGCTGTTAGGTTTTGCCAGTCTTGAGCTTTTCGGCGCCTTGTTGGTGTTGGGGGCGGCAGGCATTGCGCAGCTTATTGGGCGACGGGGGGAACCGGAAGTCGGACAGCCAAACTTTCGTAACCTGCTTCGTGGCAGCCTCACGTTAAGCTTAGCTATGGGGTTTCCCTTTATTGGATGGTTTTTGTTTGCTCCATTGGCCGTTGTTTTTGCATTAGGGGCCGGTCTTTTAGCGGTATGGCCGGAGCGTCGGCTAGCGCCTAAAACGCTGCCGCCCGTTATTTCAGGGGGTGGGCCGACGCAAGAGGGGTTAAACCACTAAGGTTGTCTTAAGGGAGAGGCGCCATGGGAACGGATGTACAGAGGGATCACCGCGCTTTGAAGCTTTCGCGGCGAGAGTGGTTTACGCGCTGTTTGCAAGCAGGAGGGGCTGCGTCTGGGGCGTTGCTGTTGGGAGCCGGCTGCCACTTTCCAACGCCTACATCGCTTGGCATCGTTGCACCTTCACCCCAATGGTTGCCGCCTCCCCGCGCCGCCCGGCTTTCCACCGACGTTTGGCGGGTGCTGAATCGCGCTGCCTTCGGCCCCACACCAGGGCTGGTTGCTGCCGTCGCCGACATCGGCATCGCCCATTGGCTCGAGGATCAGTTGGCCGATGCGATGCCCGAAGACCCCTATCTCACCTGGCATGTAAGCGGCTTAGATACCCTTCAAACCGAGCAGGATGATCCCAATGAGCTGTTCGCAGAGCCAAACGAGCAACTGGTGATCGAGACGGGAAAGGCCGCTCTGTTGCGAGCCATCTACAGCCGTCATCAGTTGAGAGAGGTAATGGCCGATTTTTGGGCGAACCATTTCAATATCTACGCATTGAAACTCGACGGGAGGGCCCTTATTCCTACCGACACCGAGCGCGTGATTCGACGGCATGTCTTTGGTCGTTTTGAGGAGATGTTGCAAGCCTCTGCGCGTAGCCCCGCCATGCTGACCTACTTGGATAACCGGGACAATAAAAAGGGCATCCCCAATGAGAACTATGCAAGAGAGCTGATGGAGCTTCATACGGTGGGGGTGCACAGTGGCTATACCCAATACGACATCATGCAGGTTGCGCGCTGTTTTACAGGGTGGAGCGTTGGCAGTGGGTTTCGAGAGGCGCAGTTCGTTTTTAGACCCCAGTGGCACGATGAGGGCGCCAAGCAGGTACCTTTTCTACATCTCTCGCTCCCCCCTAATGGCGGACAACGCGATGGTGAGAAGGTGCTCAGCGCGCTTGCGCACCATCCTGCCACCGCACACTTCCTTGCCGCCAAACTGTGCCGGCATTTTCTCGGCAGTGAGCCCCCAGCTCTGGTAGAACGAGCAGCCAGGGCCTATCTAAAAAGCGATACCTCCATCCGCGCTTTGTTGCGTCCCATTTTGCTAGATGGGCTGACAAATGCCGATCTGTGTCAGCCGGTTTTGAAGCGTCCTCTCGATCTGGTGGTCTCGGCTCTGCGATGTTTCGCTGCGGAGACCGATGCAGGAGACGGTTTACAAACCCATCTAGCGAATATGGGACAACCTCTTTACCAATGGCCAATGCCCGACGGTTTCCCAGAGAAGACATCGGCTTGGGCGAGTGCCTTGTTGCCGAGGTGGCAGTTCGCTTTTGCCCTGGCCACACAGGGTATCCCGCGCACTCGAATCGATCTAGAGGCGCCATTGAAAGCGCGAAAGGGTGGAGAGGCGCAGATGGTGGATGTCTATGTGGAGGCCGTTTTTGGGCGTCCGGCAGAGGCTCAAGAGCTTGCCAGGGTACGCGGACTACTGCATGGTCATTTCCGGCGCGCCCGATCAGCTGGTGTCCCAGACGAGGTATGTAAGGCGGAGCTTGTGGCGTTGATGCTCGCCGCACCGGAGTTTCAGTGGAAAGGATAGAAGAACGATGCCGAAGTCGCTTTCTTATCGAGAGACGCTAAGTGGCTCAGCCCTTCGCTCGGCCACAGAGGAGGGGGCGAGAGCTGACAGCTCCGCTTTGACGAGCGTAACCCTTGGGCCGCGTGCGCATTTGGTAAACCCCGATACGTTCGTGGTGATCTTTTTGCGTGGCGGTGCCGATGGCCTCAACATCGTTGTGCCTTATGGTGACGAGGACTACTATCGGCTACGTCCTACCCTTGCCATTCCGAAAGCGAGAGGTTCTCAGGGCAGCCTCAATGGGTGTGCCCTACCGCTCGACGATTTCTTTGGTCTCCATCCCGCGCTTGCACCGCTGTTGCCGGCCTGGCGGGAGGGGCAGCTTGCCCTGGTTCATGCGGTAGGCTCTGGGGACCATACGCGCTCTCATTTCCAAGCGATGGCTGCCATGGAAAGGGGGCTTGCCGAGGATGGAGGTGGAGCGGCAAGCGGATGGTTGGCGCGGCATCTGCTGACGACGGAAGGAAAAGAGGCGGCTCCGTTACGCGCTGTAGCCGTTTCCGACACCCTTCCTGAATCGTTACGAGGGGCGCCGGGGGCTACCGTGCTCCAATCCCTAGCCGATTTCTCGTTATCTAATGCCTATTCTCTGCCTACAGGCAGTCATAACAGAGTTTTTCATAAAGAGTTACAAGCCGAGCGGTTAGCTGCCCTACAGCAGACATTGCATCAGATGTACGACATCACAGGTGCTCAGTCATCGGAGGAACGAGTTCTCATGCAAGCGGGAACGGCCTCGCTGAAGGCCATGGAGGCCATTCAGAAGCTTGATCCTGAACACTATCGGCCCGATCATGGGGCGGTCTATCCCAAAGACGATATAGGGCACGGGTTACAGCAAGTGGCCTGCTTAATTAAGGGGCGTATCGGCTTGGAGGTCGCCTGTCTAGATACGACCGGGTGGGATACTCATGTAGAACAGGGAGGGGCTGTAGGCTGGCAGGCATCGCGTCTGAGCGCTTTGGCGAAGGCTTTGGCCGCATTCTGGCGTGATTTGGGGGCGCTGATGGCCGAGGTAACCGTGGTTGTTATGACCGAGTTTGGTCGTCGGGCCTATGAAAACGCTGCGGGCGGCACCGATCATGGCCGAGCTGGGGTGATGATGGTGATGGGTGGAGGGATACGTGGCGGAAAAGTTTTTGCGAAGTGGCCTGGGCTTCAAACGGAACAGTTAGAAGGGCCTGGAGACCTAAAGGTTACCACGGATTACCGGGATGTCCTGGCCGACATTCTGCTTCACCGTTTACGAAATGCACAGATAGGCAGCGTGTTTCCAAACTTTGAGCCTCACCTATTGGGGCTTAGCCTGCCAAAAGCCGTGTAGACCCTTATGGCCTAATCAACAAGGAGGTCTAGACGCGGGCCCAGTTGCCGTCGTCTTGCAATGGCGCGTAGGTAACTCGCTTCGAGCTGAGGGCCAATGCGCTCGGCACTATATTCTTGGAGCACCCTCATTCTTGCTTTTGCGCCTAGCTCGCTGCGCAAAGAGGGGTTTTGGAGAAGTTTCAGGATCGCTTGTGCCAGCCTATCCGGGCGATTCGGAGGCACGAGCAGGCCAACCTCTCCATTGGCTAAAATCTCTTTCATTCCTCCGGCATAGCTGCCTATAACGCCTCTACCGGCCGCCATCGCCTCTAGGCAGACATAAGGGAAGTTTTCCCACAGGCTTGGAAACACACAGAGGTCGGTTGTTGCGAGCAGAGCGGGGATTTGCTGGAGAGGAACTGGGTCGTGAAACTCCACACGATCGCGCCATGCCCAGAGTTGTCGCATAAGGTAGGCGCGCATATCTAGTGTGGGACAAGGCGATTCGAGCGGCCTCCCCACAAAACGAAAGCGCGCCTGTGGAAAGCGGTGCAGCACTTTAGGGATGGCTTTCGCCAGATCGAGCACCCCTTTACGAAGTTGCAGGCGTCCATGGAAGGTGATGGTATGTGTGCAGGTGTCTAGAGGGATATGAAGAAGCTCCTGGCTTGGTACATAGGGGTTAGGAATGCGATGGATGCGGCTTTGATCGAGGTGAGCCATTTTAGTGACGAGGTTGGTTATGGCCTCTGAGATGCCCACGATCTCGTCGGCTTGATGGAGATAGATGCGCTCAATGCGATGGAGTTCGCTATAGGGGTTCCACGTTGGCTTCTGTCCATGACGCACAGCGCGGTGGCGAAGACGCGCTCGCCGCCACAAGGGCAGCTGCGCATCCCTTACGCGGCGTGCGAGAAAGTTGGGGGTATGCAGTCGCACCACAAACGGAATATTAGGGGCCGCGCGGACGGCCTCGTAGGCTTCCGCCTGATAGTCGGGCCCTTCAAGCACATCGAAGTTCACCTCACGATGTCGCTGCAGAAAGACGGGCGCAACGAGGCGGGGAAATTCGGCGCGGTCAGGGGTAAGCAAGCGATGAACGTAGAGATCCTGTTCCTGCGTGGAGCAAGTGCGTTGACGACTTGCGGCAAACACCTCTACATGATGCCCACGTTGAGCTAGGAGCGTGGCCGCTTGCTGCACATAGGTGGCGATGCCGCCATCTGCGGTGTCTGGTGGATACTCGTAGCTAATAAAGGCGATTTTCATTTTATGGCAAGTTGGCAGTCTAGCGGTGGCGCTTTGCTGAGGAGCTCTAGATGCTATTTGGCCTCATGGCATTGTTTGTTCAAGAATGTCTCGAATCTCCCCTGGGTTTTTCGCGACGTCATAACGCCAGCAGCCGAAGCCGCCATGTGCGTTGATGGCCCGAACCCATTCGCCGAGATACTGAAGCTTCCCCCGATCCTGTTCCGTGTTCTGTCCTTTCGTTTCCAAGATCAACATTTTGCCGCTCTTAAGCCGCACGAGGAAATCGGGGCGGTACTTGTGCACCACACCGCCATAGACATAGAGTACCTCAAAACCGAGGTGATCGTTCTTTGCCTCGGTGGCCACCGCGTCGCTATTATCTAGCGCGAAGGCATCCGACGCTTCCCAGGGTGTTGCCGTACACACAGACGTTGATGTGGGATTTTTTAGTCCTTGCACACGGCTTATATTGCGATTAAAGGCGGAAGACCATCTTGCATAGTTCTCCAGTGAATGTTAGATCAATGTCAAAATAGGTACAGACCAACCGGTGGCGCATGTCCGTGATCTTTCGCCAAGGGATCGCAGAAATTTGAGCTTTTGTTTCTACGTTTATTTCGCGCAAATGCCTACACATGCTGCGCGGTGTCCAGCATATGGTTGTAGCCTTATGCGATCAACCCTCCGCATACTGAACATCGGCCTCTTTCAACACCTTCTCGCGGAAATAGCGGCTTAGATCACCTAGAGTGCGCAAATCCACTTTCCGCCCACCAAACAGGTCCGATAACTCCTGTTCCATCCCTGCAATGCCGAAAGGGTGGGGATTCGATCGGGATGAAACTCCACCAGCACATCCATATCGCTATCGGCAGAAAAGTCTGGGCGCAGGGCTGAACCAAAAATCGCAATGGGATTCCGTCTGCTTTTTTCGCGTCATCCGCCCTAACCCTCCTGCAAGATTGCAGGGAACTTTATTTTAGCAGTTCGATAACGAATTTCATGCGATAAAAGTGTACCACACGAACCTTAAGGAGGTTCGAGGAGGCGCGTGTTGCGGGGCGTTATTTAGGAAGAGCTCTCTAGAACGTGCTAAGGGTTTTCGAGGTCAGGGTCGGCGATGACCCCTTGGGGGAAAGGTTGGAGGGTAACGGTAACTTTCCGTTCGCCGCGGGCATCGGGCTTCAGAATAAGTAGTTGCACCCTATCGCCAGGTTTGTGTTGCTGAATGACCTCTACACCATCTTCTACGCCCATCACCGCGTGACCATCTATTTTCAAAAGCACATCGCCTTCCTCTAAACCGGCCGTGTCTGCCGGGGATTCCGGCGCAACGCGGGCGATAAAGGCACCCTGATCGGAGCCGAGCCCAAGCTCTCTGGCCAAGTTTTCCGGCACCGGGCCTAGCACGACACCCAGCCAAGGGCGTTTGCTGGGGGGTTCCGACGGTTTCCCATGCTCAATAAGTTGTAGCGCGATTTTTCGCACCTTGTTTGAAGGGATGGCAAAGCCTAAACCGATGTTGCCACCGTTAGGGTCCGAGCTAAGGATGGCGGTGGTGATGCCGATGAGTTGGCCGGCTGTGTTGGCGAGAGCGCCTCCCGAATTCCCTCGATTGATGGGGGCGTCGGTTTGAATGGCACCGTCGAGATAGCGCCCTTCGCTAAGCTGAAGGTGCTGCCGATGCAGCGCCGAGATCACGCCGGCGGTAACGGTGGAACCTAGCCCAAGTGGGTTGCCAACTGCGACACAGGTTTGCCCCACTTCGAGCCGATCGGAGTCGCCAAACTCGGCTGCAATAAGGTGCGAAGCCGGCACGCGTAGCACCGCGAGGTCGTTAGAGGGATCACGGCCAATGACGCGTGCGTAGTAATCGCGTCCGTCGGGGAAGACCACACGAATGCGTTCCGCTCCATCAATAACGTGATCGTTCGTAACGATGAACCCATCGGGGGAGATAACGACCCCCGACCCGCGGCTGCGCACCTCCCGATCGATGTAAAAAGGCTGTCCACGGTCATCTCGTGCCGATTCCTTGCCCACGGTGTCGAGGCTAACAACAGCCGGGGCGATGCGCCGTACGGCGGTGACGATGGGCGATTCCTCGGTAGGCACCTCACGCGGCGGTTGCGAGAGGATGGCGATGGCGCGCCGACGCGCCTGGTCGAGAGCCAGGGGGTGTGGAGAAACCAGATAGAGAACAAGAGCGCCGACGAGGGTACCGATGATAAAGCCGATGAGCGTTGGGAGATAACGTGCTGTTTTCATACCGTTTTTCTTTCACCCGAACTTCCTTCTGAAAGGATGGTACGTAAGAGATTAGCCATTTCAATGGCGGCGAGGGCGGCTTCTGCCCCCTTGTTACCCGCTTTCGTTCCTGCTCTTTCAATGGCCTGCTCGATACTCTCCACGGTAAGGATTCCGAAGGCGATCGGTAGGCCGGTGCGTTCTATCACGCGATTGAGACCGTTCACCACGGAAGAGGCCACATATTCGTAGTGATCGGTGGCGCCCCGTATGATGCATCCGAGGGCGATAAGGGCATCGAAACGGCCAGTACGTGCCATCGCATGGGCTGCCAAGGATATCTCAAAGCTCCCCGGTACGGTCACGACCTCGATCTTATCGGTTTGGGCGCCATGCCGTTTTAAAGTGTCGAGCGCTCCCTCCAGAAGTTGCTTGGTGATAAACTCATTAAAGCGGCTCACCACAATGCCGATTCGCAGGTTTTGGGCGGACAAGTGCCCCTCGATGGTGCGATAGGTGGGTGGCAAGCTCATTATTTCTCCTCCTTTGTTGCAACCGCCTCAACCGTGGGCGACTCGGCGGTATTGTCACGAAGAACAAGGTCTTCCGGGGTGAAAATGTGGCCGAGCTTCTCGCGCTTAGTGCGCAGGTAAGCGATGTTATGTGGGTTGGGAGGAACGCGCAGCGGGACGTGCTCCACAATAGAAAGGCCATACCCTTCTAGCCCAGCCACTTTTCTCGGGTTGTTGGTCATGAAACGAATCTTCTTCAGCCCTAGGTCTACCATGACCTGTGCACCGATGCCATAGTCGCGCAGGTCGGGTTTAAAGCCGAGCATCTCGTTGGCTTCTACCGTGTCAGCCCCTTTTTCCTGCAGTTCGTAGGCACGCAGCTTGTTAATCAGCCCAATACCACGTCCCTCCTGTTCGAGGTAGATCAGCGCCCCACAGCCCTCTTCGGTGATCTTTTGTAGCGCGAGCTGAAGCTGACTACCGCAGTCGCAACGGAGCGAGTCGAGAAGGTCTCCGGTCACACAAGAGGAGTGTACGCGCACAAGAGGAGCTTCCACGCTTTGCAGATCGCCTTTTACGAAGGCCACGACAGCGGTAGGCTCTAAGTCGGTTTCATAGGCATGAACAATAAGTTCGCCATAGCGTTGCGTAGGAAGTCGTGTTGTGGCCACGCGACGGACAAGGCGTTCGGTACGACGGCGGAAGGCAATGAGATCGGCTACGGTGATGATCTTGAGATCGAAGCGCTGGGCGAGCCTTTGCAGTTCCGGCAGTCGCGCCATGCTGCCGTCCTCGCCGACGATCTCACACAGCACGCCAACCGGTTGAAACCCAGCCAACCGGCAGAGATCTACGGTCGCTTCGGTATGCCCTGCGCGGCGCAGCACTCCACCCTCTACGGCCTGTAGGGGGATGATGTGGCCTGGGCGCATGAGGTCGGAGGGTTTGGCGTGAGGATCTGTGAAAACGGCCACGGTGCGGGCGCGATCGTAGGCAGAGATGCCGGTGGTGGTGCCGTGGCGTGCATCCACGGTAACGCTCATGGCGGTGCCGAGACGTGCGGTGTTTTCGCTCACCATTGGGGGCAACTGCAGCTCTTCAAGCCGTTTTCGGGTGGTGGCCACACAAGGAATGCCTTTGCCATAGGTGATAAGAAAGTTCATCACCTCTGGGGTGCACTTTTCTGCGGCGACGACGAAGTCTCCTTCGTTTTCCCTATCCTCATCGTCCACGACGATGATCACCTTACCCTGCTTCAGGTCTTCAATTGCCTCTTCAATGGTGTTAAATGCCATGTAATAGCCTCCAAACCGCTGTTGAACGATCATCTTTAAATTAGCTTACGTTAGAACAAGAGAGTAGGTTCAAACACAGGTGGTTAAGGAGGATTGGCCACTCTCAGATCTCTCGACGCCACTGGAGAGCCGAGATAAGGGTTGCCTGGTCGGCATAGTCCAACTCCCCTCCTGCCGGCAGTCCATGGGCGATTTGAGTTACCTTGACCCCAAGCGGTTTCAGGCGACTGGCGAGATAGAGTGCCGTTGTTTGCCCCTCGGTCGTTGAGTTAAAAGCGAGAATCACCTCTCGAACGCCGTTGGCCACGCGTGGAAAAAGCTCCCGAATGCGCAACATTTCCGGGGTGATGTTATCCATCGGCGAGATCAACCCCTGCAAAACATGGTACAGGCCGTTGTACTCGTTGGTTTTTTCCATGGCGATCAGGTCGCGGGTTTCGGCAACGACGCAAAGCAGAGAGCGGTCTCTTTTCGGATCACGGCATATTTCACAAAGCTCTTGATCGGTAAAGTTCGAGCACTCTTTGCAAAGGCGAATGGTCTCTTTGACCTGCAAGATGGCTTCTGCAAGTTTAGCGGCCTCTTCCTTCGGCTGGCGCAGAAGGTAGAAGGCCATACGTTGCGCCGATTTGGGGCCAACTCCCGGCAAACGCTCTAACTCAGCCACAAGCTTTGCAAGTGGTTTTGGGTAGTGCAGCATCCGTCTCTTAACCTAGCAGTCCTGGTGGAATAGAGCCGAGTGCTCCGGTAATCTCTTGGGCGCGGGCCTCTTGTTCGTTTTGAGCGAGTTGAGCGGCCTCCTTGCTGGCGGTAACAATGAGGTCTTCAAGCAGCTCCACGTCGCCCATCTGGAGGACGTCGGGTTTAATTTTCACTCCAACGAGATGCCCATAGCCGTTGACGGTCACAGTGACCATGCCCCCGCCGGCTTCGGCGGAAAACTGAGCGTTCTTCAGCTCCTCCTGCATCTTTTCTACATTCTCTTGCATCTGCTTGGCCTGTTGCATCAGCTTTTGAAAATCGCCCATGCCAAAGCCACCCGGCAATCCACCAAAACGAGTCATGATTCTTGGTCTCCTTGTGTAGCGTTAGGGTTCTGTTTTCCGTTACGAGTTAACGGCTCCTCTTTTACTTCAACGACGGGAAAAACTTTGCAGACTTCCGCGAGGAAAGGGTCGGTCTCTGGTTTTGGATCGGGGGGTGTGGCCAACACCTCGCTCGTTTCCGCTGGGGGTGTTTGGGCAGGTGTTTCAGCCGAAGGAGCGGTGTGCTCTAAGGGCGAACGAGGTGCTCCCGGTTGCAGTGAGGGCGCGAGCGATAGGGTAGAAGGCGATGGCGACTGCGCTCGTGCTGTGGGAAGGGAAGTCTGCTCTGATGAGGGAATGCAGACGACCTGAATTCCCTGTGTGCGCAACACCTCGTTGATCTTTTTGATGAGCAGGTCGCGCCCTTTGGTGTGTATGCGCTCTCTGGCGAAGTCGTCCTTGAAAGCGAGCACCACCTGATGGCCTTGCAGGTCAATCACTTCCCCTTTTTCGAGAAAGGCTTTGCCGGCCGGGCTTGTTTTCCCGAATCGCTCCACGACCGTTGGCCAAGCACGGCGAATGACCTCAAGGCTTATCTCTTCGGCAAAGCGAGGGTCGGAGGCCTCGGTCTTGGGCGATGGCTCGGAAGATGGCGCCTCCGCGGACTCATCGGCAGGTGATGTTTTTTCCGATGGGGTTTGAGGGGTGCCAAGCGACGTCGGTTTTGGCACAGGGGTAGCCGTTGCGGAGGTTGGGGGAAGGCTTGACCTAGAAGGAGCGGGTTCTTTTGTGCTGACGGGTTCGGCTGGCGCGGATTGTGGACCAGACGCTGTAGAAAGCGATTCCCGTGCAAGCCGATGGAGGGTTGCGAACGCGCGCTCAATGATCCAACGATGATGATTGCTGAATCGCACCTCTTGTTCCGCCTCGGCCAGCACGCGCATCATCTCGAGGAGGGTATTGGTGGAGAAGAGGCTGGCTTGCGGCTCTAACCATTTTACCCTTTCTTCGCCCATCTCCTGCAGTGCAGCCTGTTTAGCGCCTGCCGCGAGAACGGCCAAGTCACGCAGATGCCCCTGAAGAGAAGCAAGCAGCTGACGTGCATCCGCACCTCCCTCCAGCAGCTCACCGGCTAGGCTGAAAACGGCGCCGAGGTCTTCTGTAACGAGCACCTGTGTAACATGGGCGAGCGTATGGAAGTCCACTGCGCCAATGGCCTGCTGCACGGTCTGTGCGGTGATGGTTCCTTCGGAATAGGCCATGATCTGCTCGAGGAGGGAGAGCGCATCGCGCCAGGAGCCTTCGGCCGCGCGAGCAATTTGGTAGACGGCATCCCGCTCAATTTGAAACCCCTCGGCTTTCGCCACACGCTCAATGGCGGTACCAAGGTCTTGTAGGCTGCCGCGTCGGAACTGGAAGCATTGACAGCGAGAGCGGATCGTGATCGGTACTTTATGAAACTCGGTGGTCGCGAGAATGAACACGACGTGAGCGGGGGGCTCTTCGAGGGTCTTTAGGAGGGCATCAAAGGCTTTAGCCGAGAGATCGTGCACTTCGTCAATGATGTAAACTTTATAGCGCGCCTCGGTTGGGGCGTACTGCACGTTTTCAATGACCTTTTCACGAACGTCGTCAATGCCCGTTTCCGAGGCGGCATCCATCTCGACGACATCGAGACAGGTTCCTTCGCGAATGGCCACGCAGAATCGGCAGGTTCCGCAGGGGTTGGGGGTTGGACCCTTTTCGCAGTTCAGGGCACGGGCGAATAGACGGGCTGTGGAGGTTTTTCCGCATCCGCGCGCGCCGTAGAAGAGATAGGCATGCCCAAATCGTTTCGTGGCGATGGCGTTACGGAGGGTCGTTGTGACGGCATCTTGCCCCATCAGTTCCTCAAAATTTTGCGACCTGTATTTGCGATAGAGCGCAACGTAGGCCATAGGGCACCCATCCTATCCCCACAGTAGGCACTGGAAAGGGCACAGGGCGCTCAGAGCCGGGTGAACAGGCCGCACCGGGCAGGCTAATCTTAAGGCTGCTTTCTTCCGAACCTGACCTGGTTCGATTGCCTACCTGTGCAGCTGGCCCGGCTCTCAACGCCCTGCGCTGTCAGAACGTAGACACACTTATTATACTCTAATTCCTAGGAGGACGTCGAAAAGAGGCGTTTCAGACGCCTACCGAGATTTTCAAGGCCTCTTGAGTATGGGCAATCAGTTCCTCAATGATGCTATCCGTCACAATGCCCTCGGCCTGACCTTCGAAGTTAAGAAGGATGCGATGTCGAAGAGCCGGTTTTGCTATCTCAACGATATCCTCTATGGCCACGTTATAGCGCCCTTTGGTGAGCGCACGAATTTTAGAGGCCAGAATCAGCGCTTGCGCGCCACGGGGGCTAGAGCCGAATCGCACGAACTGCTTCACCATGCGAGGGGCCTCGTCGTTCGTGGGATGAGTGCCGAGAATAAGGCGTAGTGCGAACTCTTGCACGTTGGGGGCAATGGGCACAGCGCGTGCTAACTGGCGCCACTGTAGAATGGTGGGCCCGTCAAGCACAGGGCGTACCGTCTCTGTTTTCTCGCCGGTTGTGCGGTCTACAATGGCCGAAAGCTCCTCGAAGTTGGGCGGATAGACCAGCAGTTTAAAAAGGAAGCGATCCAGTTGTGCTTCCGGCAGAGGGTAGGTTCCTTCCATCTCGATAGGATTTTGAGTGGCCAGCACGAGGAACGGCTCCTCAAGTTTGTGAACGACGCCGCCAACGGTAACGGAACGCTCTTGCATGGCCTCTAACAGAGCGGACTGGGTTTTGGGGGTCGCCCGGTTGATCTCATCGGCGAGGAGCACATTGGCAAATACGGGGCCAGGCTGAAAGCGGAATTCCCGTTTCCCATCGGGGGTTTCTGAGAGGATGGTCGTGCCGGTGATGTCGGCAGGCATGAGGTCGGGGGTGAACTGAATTCGGTTAAACTTCAAGCGTACGGTTTCGGCGAGGGTGCGTACCAAGAGGGTTTTTCCAAGGCCAGGCACCCCTTCAAGGAGCGCATGCCCGCCCATGAAGAGGCATATAAGCGCGCCCTCTACGATCTCCTTGTTGCCGACGATAACCCGTCCGATCTCGGTGCGTATCTCATCAAAAGCATGTTGAAACTGTTCCACTTGCTGTGTAATATCCGACATCGTTCTACTTTCCTTCTCCATGGAGGGTATCGAAATAGGCGCGTACTTGCTGCCGCAGCGTTACCGGAACATGCTCTTGGTTGAGCACGCTCTCAGCTTGGCGCTGGTTTGTGATCAGGGCTTGGTAGTAGGGCTGTGAGGCCACGCCCCCTTCGGGATCACCTAAAAACTGGATGGAGAGTTCGTTGCCCTTCTGGGTACGTGTACCCAGAATCATGCCGTTGGGCGCATGGCTGGGCGTGTGAGGATGCATGGCCAGGTAGTGGATAAACTCTTGCAGCGAGCCGGATTTCCCTTGTCCCATTTTATCGCTTTTGCTGTTGGCGATCAGCAGATGCGCTTTGGTTTTTCCTGGGTCTTTCATGGCGGAGAAGCGTCGGTGGCTGCCGAAAAGGGCCGCCCCGTTCGACATACCGCCTGGGATAAGGCCTAACCCAGGAATACCAAACCCAAACTTTCCGTTCTTCTGAAAAGCCGCAAGCAGAGCCAAGAGCGCCTCTTGGTCGAGAGGACTAATCTGCCACCATTGCGCTTGACACTCTCCTAGGCACATACTGGCAATTTGGGCGAGGAGCTTTTGAAGAGATGCCAGCTGCTCTGCGTTGAGGCTGTGCGCGTTCTGGAGCATTTTTGCGATTTGAGCCAGCTGCTGAGCGGTGCGATTTAAGCCGGCCAGCTGCAGTGCCTGCGCGAGGCTTTGGAGCTGTTGCCCCATCTGTTGGGCGAGTTGAGGGTTTCCCATGCTCTGTTGAGCAAGTTGCGATAGCTGCTGCATCGCCTGCTGCATGGCCTGACTGTTCTGCATCTGCAGAGCCTGCTGCATAGCTTGGAGGGCTTGCTGCATTTTTTGTAGGCTGGCCAGCTCCTTTTTAAGCTGCTGCATCTGTTCTGCGTGCTTCTTAAGGGCGTCCAAGCCGTTTTTCTGAGCGCCATGTTGTTGGCGAGCTTGCTGACCATTGCGGAGGGCGTTGTTGGGGTTCATCTGTTGGTTTGCCGCCATCCGTTGCAGAACTTGTTGACGCTGTTGAAGCTGCTTATCTAGTTTTTGCAGTGACTGCTTCAGCTGCTGTGCGGCCTGCTGCGCTTGGGCGGCGTTCTGCTTCTGAGCGGCCAGTCGACGCTGCTGCTCAGCCAGCTTTTGAGTGAGCTTATTCATGGCCACCATGGCATGGACTTTGTCCAACTTGCCCTCGCGCATCTTCGTCCCCAGCTTTTTCAGCTCCTCTGCGGCCTGCTTGGTCATCGGCAGATGCTTTTGGGTGGCCTCTTTTTCTGCCTGTTGTGCCAGGCGCACAATGCGAACGCCCTCCTTCTTCACCTCGTTCATCTCGGCTTTTTTCTCCTTTGACCAAAAGAGCGGAAGGGACGGCAATAGAGTGACACCGGCCAACAGAGCCAAAGCCAGCAGGCTAAGCCAAAACGTGCGAGGAATGCGCAGCGGATAGATAGCTTTCAGATCGACACTGGCGGCGTGGCGCTCGGCATCGTCACGCAGCGCGGGGTAGAAGGGCGACATGCTGTCGGAGGTTTCGAGCGCGATGGCGCTGCTGAGCCGCTCTTTGAGGTCGGCGCGCTGCTCGGTAAGGCGCGCCACGGAGAGAGTAGAGAGGCGAGGTAGCAGAGCAACCGCGGCGCCAATGAACAGACCGAGAAGAATAGGGCCGAACTCCAGCCAGAGTACGGGCGGAAGCAGACGAAGTTTACTAGCACCTAACAAGAGAACGGCGAGCCAGCTGCCCGCGCAGAGCCCGGCTGTGCCGAAGCGGAGCAGCCGTGCCGCCCGTATACGCAACGTGGCTCTGCGAAGAAGCACGTTAAGCGGTGAAGGAACGTATCGCGGAGAGAGATTAGCTTGTAGGCTCATGAGGAACCTCCGACAAGGTCAGAAAGTCAGATTTTTGAGCGATTCGATGCCTACGTAGGACGAGCAGGCAGAGCGTGAAAGAGACAACGCCAATGAGAACCCAAGCGGTGGCGATGTTGAGGAGGGTGTTCGGGTCGAGAGTGCGGAGATTTTCGAAGATGAGGTAGCTTGGCAAGAGCTGTAGAATGGCCTCGCGCAAGCCAGAAAAAGGCAGCAGCCAGGGAATGCCAAAGAACAACCATATCGCTAGAATGGCAATTCGTTGTACATAGAATGAGAGAAACAGGCACACGAACGAGAGGCCAAAGATGTAGGCGAAGGTAAGCCCCAAGAGCGCTAAAAAAGACGATGACGGCCCAAACGCTGCGTCTATCACATTGTGAAGTCCATACACCCAACTAAGACAGAGACAGATTGTAAGGAAGGCCAGGAGGGTTAAAATGGTGACATAGGCTGTGCCCGATGCTGGATAGGCACGTCGAAGGCCGCGCCATGTCCAACCGGAAAGGAGATAGCGGCCGAAGCCAAGCTTCGCGATATCTTCAGGATAGAGCGCGCTGGTTGCACAGCAGGGAACGAGAATCAAAAGATAAGCACACCAGATGCCGGTGAATCGATTAAAAAGCTTTTGTAGCAACGTAGACAGAACGTTGGAGTTGTTTTGGAGGGGACTTGAGCTGATAGCGAAGGGAGAGACGATGGGTAAGTTTGGCCAATGTTGCAACATCCATGCGATAGATACGATGAAGAGGAGGTTCAGTAAAAGAAAAAGGAGGCGTGGCCAGCCAGCATGATCGGCCGGTTCTGCATAGAGTCGTGACAGGGTAACCGCATTCATGCAGAGGGATGCGGGTATAGAGACGATGAAGAGGTATTCGAGGGCAAATTTAAAAAGCATGGACTCATTGCTGGTGACGAAAATGGCAACGGTGTAGGTGGTCACATAAAAAAAGCTATAAATGCTGATCGGAATGGCTGAAAGATAGGTGAAAATAGCCGCCTGCGCCGAGGTTTTTGTAAGGGAAGACCACATCAGCCCTAAGGCGCTGCTAAGGAGGCTAAAGCTGATCAGAAAAATGTAGTAGGTTGCCACGCGTAGGCTGGAGACACCGCCAAATAGGAAGCAGATGGAAACGATCGGCAGGCTCGTGGCGATCATCAGCAAGACAAAGGCGGTGGAGGAGAGCAGCTTGCCGTAGACAATGCGGGCGCGTGAGAGAGGGGTGACTAGCAGCAGGTCGAGGGACTGCTGCTCTTTTTCTTGCGCGATGGAGCTGCTGGTAATGGCCGGAATAATAAAGAGAATCAGGAAGAACTGCACGGCAATGGTGGTGTTAAAGATGCTGTTACTCATTTCGTGGGCGGCGCGTAGATGGCCTGTTGTTGGCGAGTTGAGTCGAATGAGAAGCCCCCAGTAGGTGAAGAGCACAAACAGCACAAGGATCAGCAGATAGCCAAATAGAGTCCAGTAGGCGCGCGTTCCTCGCATACGTGTGCGCATCTCGCGCACGAGCAGGGGTTGGTCTGTAAGAGCTGCTAGCACATTGCGTATCATGCTACCTGTCCCTTGGTGTAGCGCAAGAACACGTCTTCGAGGTCGGTTTTCACGGGGTGGAAGGCTCGCACTTTGACTCCGGCCTGCACCAGAGCGGTCAGCACCTCGTATTCGCCTTCGGGCTCTCCGATATAACCGATGCGCAACGTTCCCCGCAGCGGAGGCGGGGCGGAGACATCCGCATTGGCCATATCCACACCGCACCGTTGCACAGAGTGTACCCATTCCGGCATATTTTGCAGAAGTTGCTCGGCGGTTGGCAAGCCATCCGCGATCGTGATCTCGATAAACTGCTGGCCGCGTATCTGGCGCGCGATCTGCTGTACATCTCCGGCCACTACCATCTCTCCCCGCTCGATGATGCCTATCTTGTTGCAGAACTCCTCCATCTCTGGAAGGATATGGGAAGAGACGATGATGGTTTTGCCCATCGCCTGCAACTCTTTGAGCAGTTCCTTCAGCTCGATGCGCGCGCGTGGGTCGAGACCGGAGGCAGGCTCGTCGAGCAGCAGCACTTTGGGATCGTGAATAAGCGTTTTCGCTAGACAGAGCCGTTGTTTCATTCCTCTGGATAGCGATTCAACGTAAGAATCCTTCTTATCAGTGAGATCGGTAAGAGCAAGCACATCATCAATGATGCCCGCTCGGTGTGCTTTAGGGATGCGATAGGCGGCGGCAAAAAAGTCGAGATACTCCCACACCTTAATATCGTCATAGACCCCAAAGAAGTCGGGCATGTAGCCAATGACCTCGCGCACGGCATCCGGTTCGGCGACAACGTCATGACCTGCGATAAGAGCCGTGCCGGCTGTTGGAGGAAGAAGGGTGGCCAAGATTTTCAGGGTTGTTGTTTTTCCTGCGCCGTTGGGGCCGATGAAGCCGAAGATATCGCCCTGCTCCAGCTCGAGATCGATTCCTTTCACCGCATGGAGCTTTTGGCGCCCCACACGATAGACCTTTTCCAACCCTTTTACCTGCACGATAGCCGTCATGAACCTATTCCCTATGGCGTCGCAAATTGTGGATGATATGATAGATCATTAATGTCCCTAAGACAAGATAGACGAACAGGCCAACACCAAGCTGATAAAGATGATCGGTTGGCTTTTCAAAGAGCAGGCTAAAAAGGTAGATGGGGTTAAGCCAAAGCCAGGGCAGTTGGGAAGAGCTGTTTGTTGTGCCTGTTGAGATGCTGGATAGCACCAGTACGGCGGCCGTTAAGAGAGATGTGCCGATGCATAGTATCCCAATAAGAACGGTATAGGATACGATCTGGGCGTAGAGCGTGCGACTGAGGCACCATGAGGCATAGAGGCTTAGAGAGATGAAGAAGAAGGTGAAAATAAGCAGTGTTAACAGGGTGAGAAAGAAAAGACCGTTTGTATAGTAGCCAAGTGCGAAAGCGATGAGAATTTCCAACGGCAAGATAAGCACGATGGGCAAGAGAAAAATGGCAAAACGCCCCATGAGCTTTCCGAGCACGATCTCGGAGGCTGTAAGCGGAGTCGTTAACAGCAGATCCCAGGTCTGTTGCTCTTTTTCGCGGGAAAAGGCGTTGGCCGCATAGGCAGGCGCAGCAAAGAGCGTGAAGAGAAACTGTACCCATACCAGAATCGCCCATAGGATGTCGGCATCGGAGTTGATGTTCCGTTGAGCCAGCTCGGTGATCATCCGCAGGTAGACGGTGAGGAGGAAAACGGCGGCCATTATCAAAACCCCGATGCGAACGCCTCGGTGTTTTGGAAGTCGAATGCGCATCTCACGTAGAAAAATAGGGTTCTCCCACATGGTTAGCGTCCTCCAGGCAAGGGCATGGTATTAGTGGCCGCCGGACGGTTGCTGGGAATATCGGTCAGGGGTTGTTCTGAAAACGGAGAGATGCCCGGGAAATTGCTAGGCGCGTTTGGAGGCGTAGGAAGATGTACGCACAACAGCGCCGTCTCGTCGCCAGCAACATCGTGGCCGTCTATTTGGGCTGGAACGACGGGTACATCCAGCCAAGCTGTAAGCAGTAGAGAGGCCCGGCCAAAGCCATCGTCCGCTAACATATTTGGGGCACCGCCGAACCCAAAAGACCCCATAATGGTGTTGGCGACATTTGTGCCGCTTAAGAGGTCGGCTAGCGCTTGAGTTAGGAGTCGCTTTTGTGAGTCGGTCGCGGTAAGAGGAGGGGGAGAGACCGTGACCGTGTTTGTAAACCCGTAGTTGGCGGAATAATAGAGAAGAGAAGACATGGGAAGGGTAATGTGAGCGGTACTGTTCGGCGCAATGTCCCCAATACCATAGGATCGGCGCAGCACGGAGACTTCGGCGTTTTTGAGTGCAAAACGGGTTCCATTGTGGATGCTGAGCTGAATAGTATGTGGGGTATACCAGCGCGCCGTAGTTTCTACGCTACCCCCTAAGGCCAGTTCAAACGGCGCTTCAAAGTTGCAGGTGCTCCAAAACGGCACCTGCACATTGCGAAGCTGCACACCCGCATCGTCCACCACCAAGGTACCGGAATTAGGAAGGAGAGAAGGATCGGATACCGCCATAAACTGAGGATAGTAGAGACGATTGTTGGGGGTAGCATCGGTGGAGGAGAGGGTAATGCTCACATTAGCGGGGGTAGGCAAGTAGAGGGCCATTTGCGCCAGGCCGTAGGCCCGATCGGAACCGGCCTGTGTTTCCAACACGGCCACACGATTAAAGGAGACGATATGCGCGCGCATGCTGGCTCCAATGGCGTAGGAGCCGATGGAGAACAGCAGGATGATGGCCGGGGTCGTTAGCCAGGCCAGCTCTTTCCGATCCATGCGTTTTAGCACAAGATAGTTGACGGGAACCAGCAGCAGAACGTAGCCTAGGGTAAACAGAGCGATGAGGCCGAGAGAGGGAAGTTGGGTAGCTTGCGGGTTGGCCAGTGCATCGAGAAGACCATCCATGAGATTGGTTGAGCCTGTCCACATCCCGTCATTAGCGAGTATCTCTACAGGAGAGACCTCAAAATTGCCGCTAAGAAGCAGGTCGCGCCAAAAAGAGGCGGCAGCAGGCCAGGTGGTGAAGGCGGGATCCATATAATCGAACGTTGTAAAGAGCACAACACCGTTGCCATAGGGGCGTTCGAGCACTAAAGGATTCCCCTGTTGATCTGTGAGCAGTACTTTGGCATCGTGTTGAAGCGTGCCGGTGGTGAGGGCGATGGGGTGGTGTAGCAAAAGAGGAGTTTGATAGCGTGTGACCAGCGTGGGCAGTTGGGTTAGGGTGCGAATGCCATTAGGAATCAGTGGGAAGAGATCGTGGAGTGGGCAGCTTTTTAATCGGTTGATATCGGGGCCGCCGGAGACGATGAGCGTGCCACCAGAGCATACGAAGCCGCGCAGGGCGTCCACCTGCGCTTGCGAGGCATGGTTTTCAAGATCGAGGTCGCCAAGGGCGACCGCATCTACCGGGGCATAGGCCTGTGGTGAGGAGGGCAGCAGGGCTGGTGAGGTGGTAAGCAAGACAATGGGGTTGATCATGGCATTTATATTGCCAGAACCGAGAAACGTACCTCCTAAGCTGCCTGTATCTTGACCACGATGGACGATGTCGAATAGATGGTTGGCAAGGAAGTGGAGTGCGGCCGGATGGGAATCGAGCACGAGCAGGTTATAGGAGATATCGCTTAGCGGCACGGAGAGGGGCACCTGCGTTGGGCCTGCCAACAGGTGTCCATCCTGTATCAACTGCACGCTGATCTCTTGCTTCTGTAAGGGATAGGTGAAGGGGTTATCGAGCTTTAGGGGAGACAGGTCAATAGAGAACGTCTCTGTCTGGTCAAGCGGGCCTCCGTCGAACAGTAGGTTACGAATGTAGGTGTCTTGGTGATCACCACGGCGCACGATGACTTGCAGTTGAGTAGCCCCCTTTGGCGCGGTTCCGACCAGGTGAACCGCAAGCAGGTTCCACGAGTGGGGGCGGTAATAGGTGATACCGCCGGTGAACGAGCCAAACCCAAGCAACGGCTGCAGAGCAATGGTAGGCGCGGCGGAGAGAGGCGCGCACAACCCTAGCCACAGCAGTCCGAAGACTGCAACGCAAAGTGGACGTAGATCTGCAATGCGTCTAGGGGTCATCGCCCCTCCCTCATCCTAAGCGTAAGTCTAGTGGTGGCCGGCCGGTGGTGAAGGCATAGAGACAAAAAGGCGGATGCCAACAACGTTCTGTTGTTTAAAGGACAGACGAAGTACGAAGGCCGTGCGTTTCATTTTTTTGCAATGTTCCCGATTCACCCCTCAGAGGCCTCCAGCACCTCGTCGGCAATATCGAAGTTAGCATAGACATGTTGAACGTCATCGTCTTCTTCAAGGCGTTCTAAAAGGCGGAGCATCTGTTGGGCTTCTTTCCCTTCAAGGTGAACCAAGTCCAGCGGCTCCATTGTGTATTCGGCTCGCAGCATCGGGATGCCGGCATCTTCGATAGCTTGGCGCACTTTGGCAAAATCTTCCGGTTGGGTTACGATCTCGTAGTTCTCCTCATCGGTGCGCATATCTTCCGCACCGGCTTCTATGGCAAGTGCGAAGAGTCGGTCTTCCTCCACTGCCGTCCGTGGGATGACAATGAGCCCGATGGGCCTAAAACGATAGGCCACCGATCCCGATTCTCCTATGCGCCCGCCATGTTTGCTGAAGATGCTACGCAGGTTGGCCACCGTTCGGTTGCGGTTATCGGTGGCACACTCCACCAAAATCGCCACACCTCCGGGGCCGTAGCCTTCATAGGTGACCTCCTCATAGGCTTCGCCTTCCAGTTCACCGGTGCCGCGCATGATGGAGCGGCGAATGTTCTCTTGGGGCATGGAGTGTTCGCGAGCCTTTTGAATGGCAAGCCGCAAACGTGTGTTGGTTTCTGGGTTTCCACCGCCTGTTTTCGCCGCAATGATGATCTCACGAGCAAGTTTGGTGAAGAGATTTCCGCGTTTTGCATCCTGCGCGCCTTTGCGCAGGCGAATGTTGTGCCATTTGGAATGTCCCGACATAGTGAAATCGTTCTCCTTACTCCTACAAACCGGCGAGCACGGTGAAAAGCGCTCCCGGAATTCCTATCAAAAATGACTTAATCGCAACTCGGATTATATCACAAACGCCCTTTAGGGAACAACTTCTGTTGAATGCAAGTCCTTCTTTAGAGAAGGCTAGCGGGTATACTGCCTTAGAGATCGTTTGTGGGAGAGGTAACTCATAGCATGCCCCGTGCATTAGTGACGGGTGGGGCCGGATTTTTAGGGTCCCATCTCTGTGATCGGCTGCTCGCCGAGGGCTTTGAGGTGATCGCGATGGACAACCTGATCACCGGAAATACGGATAATATCGTTCATCTTCTGGACAACCCTCGTTTTCGGTTCGTGCGCTACGACGTCACCGAGTATCTCTACATTGATGGTCCCATAGACTATGTGTTTCACCTTGCCTCCCCGGCAAGTCCGGTGGACTTTCCCACGAAGCCCATCCAGATTATGAAGGTAAATGCACTCGGCACGCACAAGGCACTTGGGCTAGCCCGCGCCAAAAACGCCGTTTTCTTTCTTGCGTCCACGTCGGAGGTCTATGGCGACCCTCTGGTTCACCCTCAAAGTGAAGAGTATTGGGGCAACGTGAACCCTGTGGGCATTCGCGGAGTTTACGACGAATCAAAGCGCTTTGCAGAAGCGCTGACAATGGCGTATCATCGTTATCATGGGGTGCCAGTGCGCATTGTACGCATCTTCAATACCTATGGGCCTCGCATGCGCCTCGATGATGGACGCGTGGTGCCCAACTTTGTTGGTCAGGCGCTGCGAGGCGACCCCATCACTGTCTACGGCGATGGCAAGCAGACGCGCTCCTTTTGTTACTGTTCAGACCTCATAGAGGGTTTTTGGCGGTTGGCCCTGTCGGATCTAACGGGGCCGATCAACATCGGGAACCCAACGGAGCGCACCATTTTAGAGTTTGCCCAACTGATAAAGCAGCTCACCAACAGTAAGAGTGAGATCGTTTTTGAGCCGCTTAAAACGCCTGACGATCCCAAACAACGTCGTCCAGACATCACCAAAGCCCGAACGCTTTTGGGCTGGGAGCCAAAAGTGGGATTGGAGGAGGGTCTCCAGTACACGATCGCCTATTTTGCAAAGAAACTAGGCCTTAGTTAAGGAGAAGCCTGGTGCGCGCTGTGGAGTTTATCGCCAAGAAGCGCGATGGTGGTGAGCATACAGAAGAGGAGCTGCGCGATTTTATCGGTAAGGTGACTGAAGGCAGTCTGCCCGATTACCAGGTAAGTGCGTGGCTCATGGCGGTGTTTTTGCGCGGCATGACGATGCAGGAAACCTGTGCGCTCACTCGTGCGATGCGTGATTCGGGTGAACGGATAGACCTTTCCGATCTCCCCAACGGCCCCACGCTCGACAAGCATAGCACAGGGGGAGTGGGGGATAAAACGTCGCTTGTTGTGGCGCCGTTATTGGCAGCTGCCGGCATCCCTATTTTAAAAATGAGCGGCCGTGGGCTTGGTTTTTCCGGAGGCACCATAGATAAGCTAGAGGCCATACCGGGGTTGCGCACCGCCCTAGGGAGGGAGGAGGCCAAGCAGCAGGTACGCTCCATTGGGCTCGCTATTCTTTCTCAATCGTCCCAACTAGCCCCTGCTGATGGCAAGTTGTACGCTCTTAGAGACGTTACCGCCACGGTCGAGTCGATCCCGCTTATCGCGAGCAGCATCATGAGCAAGAAGCTTGCCGGAGGTGCCAAGCGTATTCTGCTGGATGTGAAAGTTGGTAGCGGCTCTTTTATGAGGGAACTCGAGCAGGCGCGGGCATTGGCGAGCACACTCGTAACGATAGGGGTTCAAGAGGGGGTGCCGACGCAGGCCGTGCTAACGGATATGGAGGAGCCTTTGGGGTGGACGGTAGGGAACGCCTTGGAGGTTGAGGAGGCCATTCGCGTCTTACAAAACGCCGATGCTGCGGAGCCGCGCTTTTTAGCACTCTGTTTGGGGCTGGTGGAACATGGGCTGCTTGCGTGCGAACGTGCAAAGAATCCTCAGGAGGCGCAGAACATAGCAGAGCAGTTGCTGCGGTCGGGTACTGGAGCGGCAAAATTAGAGGCAATGATTCGCGCTCAGGGAGGGCCAAAGGCTTTAGAGGCGGTACTGACCGCTCTGCCACGTGCACCTATTACCTATAGGGTAGAGGCGCCTGAGGATGGGTTCATTGCAGCGATAGATGCACGTGTCGTGGGGCTATTGGCTGTGGCATTAGGGGCTGGACGTTCCACGAAAGAGGATAGAATTGACCCTGCAGTAGGAATTGTGCTCCATAAAAAACGAGGTGCTTGGGTTCACGCTGGCGAACCTCTTGCAACCCTGCATTTGCAGGATACGCAGGCATCGCAACGAGACCATTTCAAAACAATGCTTCTATCGGCCTACCGTTTTGCAGCCGAACCCGTCGTTCTGCCTCCAAGCCCTCTCTTAGAGGTTCTGTCCTCTATATGAGGCTTGAAGTCTTCGAGGTTGCCCTTCTAAAGGCGGTGGTTATGTGCAGGCAGGGCAGAATACAGGGGGCTGCGGCTGCTGGTCTCGATTCATAGCCGCCAACCGTGCGATGCGTGCCGACGCACAGGCGCAAGTGGCGAAACGCTCGATGTCCCAAAGATCCACAAAGACGCGCCCCTGTCGCCACCGTAATCCCTCTTCAAGGAGCTGTTCGAGGAGAGAAAGCGTTGGCGGTGCATACCAACCTTGGGCTGCGAGCCTCTCTATGGCGCCATTTCCCCCGCGCGTTGGTATGAGGCAACAGACGGTAGCCCCCTCTTCGAAGGCTATCTGCATGGAACGAATAACCCATTCATAACCCTCTTTCTCATCGAGGAAGGGCGGAAAAACCAGAAGGAAGACTCGCAGGGCGATCTGGTGCGCGCGAAGGAAGCGAGCCGCTCGTCGAAAATCCTCCACCGTCATGCGCTTATTCAGGCGGTCGAGCGCAAGTGGATGGGCGGTCTCCAAGCCGATGGCCACTTCCAACTCGCCCGCAAGTCCCTTCTGAAACGCAAGGCACCGTTTTCCCAGGAAGACCGGGTGGCTCTCCACAATCACGCGCTCGAAGGGGGCGAGCAGGGCTAGCAGGGCGTCGTCGTCCGAGGGAGGAACGGCATGGGGGTCGAAGAAGCTGCCGGCGTTGTAGAGCTTGATCTGTTTTGCCGGTGGTAGCTGTTCGAGCGCCCATCGAATCTGGGTGGGTATGGCCCCTTCCGGCACCGAAGTATCGAGCGTGTTTTTCCAGAGGTCGCACATAAGACAACGGAAGGGGCACTCTTTGTTGGTGAGAAAAACCACGTTGGAAGAGACAATAGCGCCTTTTGGGTCGCGCTCTTCCTCGTGGAGCCATGCATATGGCCGCCAAGGATCCAGAGGGTTCTTCGGCCCGCGCAGGCTTACAATCCAGCGGTTTCGGTCGGCAGGTCGTTCTGGATAGTCTCCTAGGGTGGGCATGCTCTATCGCTTCAAAGACGGTAGGGGAATATTGAGATCGTTGCCCGAGATCCTCTCCGAGGGATCGTCCCAAACGTCCTTGAGGCGCTCTTGCCATTGGCGTAGGAACACTTGGCGACACCAGCCCTTGCCTACGCGCCAGTGGCGGTAGCTGTTATCGCTAACCCCATCTTGGAATCGCCGTTTTGGTGGGGTGGGCATATCCACCCCAATTAGGGCGCGAACGCCAGCTCGAACGACTTCTGCCTTGAGGTTGTAAAGACGCTCTACATCGCCACCGACGAGTTTTGAGAAAGGAATCGCGGTAGAGGCCGCAATAACCGAACGGACCGTGTAAGGCGAAAAGGCATGAAATCCATAACGTGCCGCAGGGGCAAAGGTGCGCACGTAAGAGCGCGAAAGCCCACCGGAATAGGTGAGGCTATGTTTGATGGCGTCTACGCCCCAACCCTCTTGATAGAGCAGTGGATTACGGAGAACGCTAGAGAGGGTGAGATCGGAATCCTCCAAAGGATAGTCTTTTAGATTTTCATCGCCCCCGTCACCATCTAGCAGATATTTCAGGTGCGGGTAGCGCTCGCGAATGCCTTCGAGGAGGCAGATACCCATGGCAGCACACTGGACATCGAGGGGATGGTAGTCTTCGATAAGCTGAATGGCCTCTTCCATGTTCACGCGCGAGGCCTCCCGTTCGATCGGCTCCCAGATACTGCGAAGCCCTAGTTGAGTTACTACCTGTTCGGCCTGAGCCATATCGGCGCCTCCTCCAAGGTTAAGGGTAAAAGCACGTAGGTTTTGGGGATTACGCCCTAGCTCTTGGAGGGCATGATAGGCCATGAGGAGCACGGAGGTGCTATCTACACCGCCGGAGAAGGCGAGGGCGATAGGTTCCTGAGCCGGCAGCGTGCTGAGCCACTGCTTAAGCGCGTTATAGGCCGCCCGTACGTAGGCAATGCCGCATGCTTCGATAGACTCTGGACCTGTCTCGACGGGCGGGCTGAAGAAACGATGGTAGCGAGGGGCCGGATCGGGACAGCCGATCTGTTCGATCTCGATAAGGTAGTGGGCAGGAACCATGCGGGTATAGAGGGGATCGAACTGCCATCCAATTTTATGCTGCTGACACCACTCGAAGATGCGGTCTATGCGATCGGCAACGATCAGAAAAGGGCCGTGAAACATTTTTGCCACAAAGTAGCGCAACGGAATGCCAATGGTTCGGGCCAAGCGAACGGTCTGTCCCTCACGCGCGACCACAGCAAAGTGTCCATCGGTTTGGGCAAGCGCGCTCACGTCGCCCGTTCGCACGGCCTCTTGCACTTCAGCAAGCGTTTTCCCGGTGAGCCCAACCTGCTGTGGTCCGGTTAAATCTACTAAGCGCTCTACGCCGGTAAGCATGTTAGCGGTAAGCTCCTCTACAACGTTTTAAATTTATTTCGCCATCGGCTCTGTTCTTTCCTGCATCCAAAAATGCGCGTCGCTTCGGCAGAGGGGGAGATGTATAGCGAGTGGCGAAGGAGGAGAACTTTTTTGAACACAAAACTTTTGATTTAACGAACCAAATCAGAACTTGAAACGTAGTATTACGAAATGAACCTAATTCGGAGAAGCGCATACCAATGCCGATTCTCGAAACGCTGCCGGAAGAGGTCGAAAACAGTCTGCGCACCCTACGTGCCGGCGACCTAAAAGACGAGCAAGCGGACGAAACTTTACAAAAACTTCTTGGCTCCGACACAGGTTTCCCAACTGCAATTACCCCGCGCATCACCTTCGCCACCGACCTCAACGTTGCCGGTGAGTTTGCCACCGAATGGTTGGTGGTTGACGATACGCACATCTACGTTTTTGCCCCAGATGGCGAAGGCTCGGCGGAGATACGCTATGCCATACCTCTTTCGAGCGTACGCCGTGTGACAGCAGAAATGCAGGTGGGCAACGGCCTTATCGAGCTAGAGACGGATACAACCGTCATTCCGTTGTTACGTTATTCTCTCTCGGTGGTGGCGGAGGCAAACGCCATTGCGCGTCAGCTGAACGCGATGGTCAAAGGCGAAGAGCCTCATTTGGAGGCGCTGAAAGAGACGCGCAAGAGGTTGTGTCCGCGTTGCCATCGTATCTTACCACCGGAGACGAATGTATGCCCCGCCTGTATTGACAAGCGGGCGACGCTCATTCGGCTGTTCAGTTTCCTCGCACCCTATAAAGGGTTGGTGGCGCTGGGGTTGGCGCTTCTGCTCTGTTCCACGGTGACCGATCTCACGCCCCCTTACATTGTGGGCCGCATGGTGGATCTGCTGATTCGCCAGACTCGTGCCAACGATCATCGCCTGCTACCGCTTGTGATGTGGGTTTTGTTGCTCGCCTGCATGCGAGTGCTAAGCGCGGCGATCAACTATGGACAGCAGCGCCTGAATCCATGGCTTGGTGGACGGGTAAGCATGGATATCCGCATGGCGCTTTTCCGCAAGCTAAGCCAGTTTTCTTTGGGGTATTACGACAAGCGAAGCACCGGCTCGGTGATGTCGCGCATCACCAACGATGCCGACAACCTGTGGGACTTCATTACGGGGGGCATACCGTGGCTCGTTTCTAACACGCTTACGCTGGTGGGTATAGGCCTCGTTCTTTTCCGCATTAACTGGCAGTTAGCGCTGCTCATGCTCATTCCGGCGCCTTTCATCTTTTTCCTCACCCGCTGGTTTATGCCGCGCGCTCGCGCTCGATTTCATGTGGTGTGGCATCGTATCAGCAAGCTCTACTCGGCGCTTAACAGCGCTCTATCGGGCATTAAGGTGGTGAAAGCCTTTGCTCAAGAGCATCGGGAGGTGGAGCGTTTTCGACGCCGAGCCGAGGCGGTTTTCCGTGCAAGCTTTGAGGCAAACGCATTTCGTGCGACCTACTGGCCTTTGTTGGGGCTGCTAATGAGCGCGGGCTCCTACATTATCTGGATCGCCGGCGGAAGCAAGGTGTTGCAAAACCACGGCATCATGACCATCGGCGAGTTGACCATGTTTAACGGCTATCTCATGCAGTTTTATCAGCCCTTCATGAACTTCAGCCAGGTAATGGACTGGTCTACGCGCTCCATGACAGCGGCCGAGCGGGTTTTTGAGATCCTCGATACCGAGCCCGACATTCGCGATAGCGAAAACTCGGTGCCCATGCCGACGATGCGCGGCGAGGTGAAGTTTGAGAACGTCTCCTTCTCTTACGACAAGGCGCACTATGCGCTGGAGAACTTTAACCTTGAGGTGAAGCCAGGCGAGATGATCGGTCTCGTAGGGCATAGTGGGGCTGGAAAAACGACCATTATCAACCTGCTGTCGCGTTTCTACGATGTAACTGAGGGACGCATTACGATAGATGGGGTAGATATTCGCGATATTCGGCTAGAGGACTATCATCGCCACTTCGGCATCGTGCCCCAGGAGCCGTTCCTCTTTCCAGGAACGATTCGCGATAACATCGCCTATGCGCATCCGGAGGCGACCCCCGAGGAGGTGATGCGTGCTGCCAAAGCTGCCAACTGCCATGAGTTTATTCTGCGTTTTCCAGACGGTTACGACACGCAGGTGGGCGAAAGAGGGCAGCGCGTTTCCGGTGGAGAGCGCCAGCGCATCTCCATAGCGCGTGCCATTCTGCACAACCCGAAGATCCTTATTTTGGATGAGGCCACGGCCAGTGTGGATACGGAGGCCGAAAAGCAGATTCAAGAGGCCATCGCGCGTTTGGTGGAGGGGCGCACGACCTTTGCCATCGCCCACCGCCTTTCGACATTGCGCAACGCCGATAGGCTTGTGGTCATGAAGGAGGGCAAGATGGTCGAAATGGGCACGCATGAGGAGCTGATGGAGAAGGACGGGGTATACGCGAATCTCGTGCGAATTCAATCGGAGATCAACAAACTTCGCGCTGTCTGACGTTGCATTTTTCTGCGTCTCTAACGTAAAATGATATTAGCGCACACACAAGAAGCTTCTTTTCGGAAGCCGTGTAGAACAGGATAAGGAGTTCGTATGGCCTCTATAGATACTCCGGTTAATCCCGGAATCGTGTTAACTGAGCGAGCCGCTCAAGAGATTCGTGGTCTGTTGGAGAGTCAAGGAAAGGCCGACGCAGCTCTGCGCGTTTTTGTGCAGGGCGGCGGATGCTCCGGCCTAAGCTATGGCATGGCCATTGACGACGTGGTGGAAGAAGACGATTTCGTCTACGACTGCCATGGTGTTAAAGTGGTGGTAGATTCTCTCAGCATTCAGTATATCAAGGGCTCCTCCATTGACTATGTGGAAGACGTCATGGGGGGCGGTTTCAAGATTGATAACCCCAACGCCATCCGCACCTGCGGCTGTGGCAGCTCTTTCTCCACCGAGGAGGCGGGAGAGAGCGACGCCGATGGCGGTTGTGGCCCTGGCTGCGGTTGCCACTAGTTGGTGTTGTCAGGGACGTTTGTGAGCTTATAATTGAGGGCGCCTTTAGGCGCCCTCTTTTTTAGGCGAGAGGCCTCAGCGGTAGAGCCGTGGAGGCCGCGGTCTATGGCTTTTTCTCCGTAAACGGCTCAGCAGGCCGCCTAAACCTAGGGTCGCCAAAAGTGCTGCGGCCCCATTCAACTCTGGGACGGCAGCGCTAAAGGCGTGTACCAAGTAGTGGAAACCGTTTGCTTGGCTTGGGTTCACCCCTCCATTTGCCAAGATGTTGTACGGCGATAGAATGATGGAGCCATGGCGAAAGGAGAAAGGGGGATAAGGGCCTGCCGGCGGGTTGTGCATAACGTCGAAAACCGGCCCAAGGCTGGGATCAAGCGGATTCGGAGCGGTGGAGGCCAAAAAGCCCGTCCCGAACGGAGTGATGGGGGAGTAGGCCTGTTCATTGAAACTCCAATAGCCGGCTACTTCGTCCACAAAGGCGGTTTGCTGGAAAGGATAGAAAAGGTCATAGCTCCAGCGCTGGGTTGGATCGCCGGCAAGCGGGCCGCCGTTTGTCGTTTCGATGTCGAGCACGAGCCACTCTGAGTTTAAAGAGATAGCGTGAATCGATTCGGTGATCTGCAGCTTTCCGTTATCGGCGGAGATGGTGATAGGGGAGGAGCTAATGGAGAATGTGGATGTAAAGTTATCCGGTGCGTTTTGGGCGACGAGAGTGAAAGTGCCTCCTCGTTGAAAGACCTGCGACCGGGCAAGTTGCGAGGGGATAAGCAGGCAAAACGTAAGGCAGAACGTTGTGCGTGATCGCAGATAAGGGTACAGCTTCATCTACTTCTTTTCCGTTCTTGGAGTGTATCGCTGGAGGGCTACTGAACAGCCTGATTTATCCAGTGGGATACCATGATCATTTTAACATACTTCAAATCGCTTGAAAGCGTAATAAGCAAGCAAACATTAGATTATCAACAAAAACCAGCAATTTTACTTGTTTTCGTCTTCCCTTTCCATTTGGCTCCAATGAGCTAGCGCCGCACGGGCCGCTTCTTGTTCGGCCTCCTTTTTGCTTTTGCCTACCCCGTACCCCAGCGGGCGCTCGTGCAGCAGCACCTCGGCCTCAAACGTTTTATCGTGGTCGCTGCCGTACTCCGTTCGGATGCGATAGACCGGGGTAAGACGATATTGGGCTTGGACGAGCTCTTGGAGTGTGGACTTGTAATCGCGGCGGTAGCTCTCTTTAATAGCCTCTTGAATGATGTCGGCCATGGCCCTCTCCACGAACTTTTTGGTGGCAACTAGGCCCCGGTCGAGATAGAGAGCGGCCACGATGGCCTCGAAAGCGTCGGCCAAGATCGCGCGTCCACCGCGCCCCTCTAGGAGGGATTCGGGGTAGGCGACAACGACAAACTCCTCGATGCCGAGTCGGCGTGCGGCTTCGACGAGGGCCTGCTCGCTAACGGCGTAGGCTTTTGCCTTAGCGAGGGTGCCCTCTGTCACGTCGGGATGGTGCTTGAAGAGCCATTCTGCCACGATAAGGCCGATGATGGCATCCCCAAGAAACTCCAACCGTTCGTTGCTTTGAAGCTGATGCGAGGAGACGGCAGAGCGATGCGTGATGGCCTGTGCGAGCAGCTCTTTTCGACGAAAATCTACCCCCAGTCTCTGTTCAAGCTGTTGTAGCTTATCTAAGGGTAAGACGGTGCTATTTTCCGTGAGCTCTTCTCTATCCAGCATACGGCCTTCTCCTCATCACGCGCTTCCTACTCTAGTTTGCGAAGAGCCTGAGCCATCCGTTCCAGGCCTTTCTCGATCTTCTCCATAGAGGTGGCGTAAGAGAGGCGGATGTGCGTGTCGGCACCAAAGCCAGAGCCGGGCACCACGGCCACACCGGCCTCATCGAGAAGGAATTCGGCCAGCGCGTCCGAAGAGGCGATCACTTTGCTTCCCGCTTTGCGCCCAAGCAGGGCCGAGATGTCGGGGAAGGCGTAAAAAGCGCCTCCCGGCATGGGGCAGTGAACGCCGGGCATGGCGTTTAGGCGTTCCACCATGGCGTTACGCCGCGCTTCAAAAGCCTGTCGCATCTGCTCCACCGGTTCCTGAGGCCCAAGGAGGGCGGCAACTGCGGCCTTCTGAGCGATAGAGGTGGGGTTGGAAGTGGACTGATCCTGCAGTCTCCCCATAGCGGCGATAAACTCTTCATTCGCCGAAGCCACATAGCCGATGCGCCAGCCCGTCATGGAGTAGGCTTTGGAGCAGCCATTCACGGTAATGGTATATTGAAAACTCTCACTGCCTAGGGCGGCTGGGCTAACATGTTGGCGGCCATCGTAGATCAGCTTCTCGTAGATCTCGTCACTGATAAGATAGATCTGGTGTTGAATGCACAACGATACGATCTCTTTTATCGTTTGACGCGACGCCACGGCACCGGTGGGGTTGCAGGGTGAATTCAGCACGATGGCCCGCGTTCGTGAGGTGATGGCTTGACGGAGAGCTTCACGAGTTGGCATGAAGTCGTTTTTCGGGTCGGTTGGTACAAAGACGGGGACGCCGTCGGCAAGTTTGACCTGTTCTGGATAGGTAACCCAATAGGGAACGGGGATGATCACCTCATCGCCAGGGTCGAGCAGCGCCTGCATAATGTTGTAAAGGGAGTGTTTGGCGCCGCACGAGACGATGACTTGAGAGGGCTTATAGTGCAGCCCATTATCGCGTGCCAGTTTCTCAACGATGGCCTGCTTAAGGTCGGCATCACCGCTGCTAGGAGTATATTTCGTGTAGCCGGCCTCCAGGGCAGCAACGGCCGCCTGTTTGATGTGGTCGGGGGTATCGAAGTCCGGCTCTCCCGCGCCGAAGCCTATGACATCCTTGCCTTGCGCGGCTAGCGCCTTGGCACGGGCCGTGATAGCTAACGTAGGAGAGGGAGCTGTGTTACGTGCTCGCTGCGAAATGTGCATACTATCTTTCCTTTCATAAGGGATTGTTGATATTAATGAGGACGAGCCCAATAACAAGTAGAACGGTGTAGCCGATAAAGGCAATAAGCCCAGCGCGTTGCCACTTTTTCTGAACCGCGAGAAACGTTTCCAGATCGCTATAGCGGCCACTTTGCCGAGCGATCTGCATGCCGGAAAAGCCATAGTAGAGGCGCAATCCACACCAGATCAGTGTCCAAAGCAAAAAGAAGACGGCCACTTCGTCGGAAGCCTTGCTGTTTGAAGATAGAAAGAGGGCACTGTAACCCAACACCAACAGGAAGAGCGCGTTGAAGACGACGCTTATGATCACATGCGCGCGCAGCCGCTGGCTCTATGCCCAGAAAAGGGTAAGGAAGGCCGCTCCCCAGTGCCAGCTTGATAAAACCGAAGTATCAAGGCGATCGGCTACGCTGCGAGGAGCCATGGACTGGGGAACCACTAAGAGATAGCGGCTACAGGTAGGGTCATAGGGATCAACCACCATCCCTCGTGGGGTGCGACATTGGGGGCACGCTATGTTACGGGCCGGAATCGTTGCTCCGCATACAAGACAGCGTTCCGTTATGGTGGAAGGAGAGGTCGTAGTGGAATAAGACACTGCGCCCGCAGGGGCCTGCTGGATTGTGGTCTGAGGAGTGGGGACTGTTAAGCTTGAGACCTGTAGCCTGGTGCCACAATAGGGGCATGTGGATGCAAAGGGCTCGATCTCTTGTCCGCACTGTTGACACCGCATGGCTCTCTCCTCGTAAAAATTATACCAGTCTAATGGCTACCGCTGTGGCCCCAGGCAGGAGAACATCGGTAGAAAGGCGAATTCAGCAACATGAAATGGTCTCATGTCGTTTTTGTTGTGATGGGATGGATGGTTGGGCAGCAGCTGGCTTTGGCGCAGTCGCCATCGGCTACAAAGCCGGTGATCCCGCCCACACTCGATGCCACCCTGCAGGAGGCGTTGCGCACAGCTCCGGATCAAAGTCGGTGGCCTAACAGTCACTATGTGAAACTGCTAGATCTGGGCGAGCTTACCGTGGAGCCGGATGGCACAACCATAGGAATCTATCGCGAGACCTACAAGCTGTTTGATAGGGCTGCGCGCGCGTTGGCCGAGGTGCATCTGCCGTTTAACAGTAGCTTCCAGGAGCTAACTCTTGTCTCGGCGCGCACCATTGAGCCAGACGGAAAAGTGCTTACCGTCCCTCTCAATTCGTTACGGCAAGAGGGCGTGGAGAGCGACTACCCCCTGTACGACGACGCGGTGGCCATCGGGTTTTCCATGCCCGGCATCCAAGACAACTGCGTTATAGACTACACCTATAAGATCGTCACCCATCCCACATTTTTCCCTGGGCTTGTAACGGCCTATTGGGGGTTTAACGATGCGTTCCCGGTGATGCTAAGTCGTTACACCCTACATGTGCCGGCGAGCATGACGAATCTGCGCATTCGGCTGCATCATATGGAGGGCGTTAAGACCTCGGAAACGATTTCCAAGGATGGGCACACCAAGACGTTAACATGGCAGATGGGGCCTCTCGACCCTATTCCTATAGAGACGGCGATGCCGGCCATTGGGGATGTGCGGGCGTGGATGGAGATTTCTAGCCTGCCAGATTGGCAAGCGATTGGACGTTGGTTTTACAAACTGTGTGCACCGCAGTGGCAGTCCGACGATGCGATGAGGCAAAAAGTCGCTCAGCTCCTCACCGGCCTGACCTCTCCGGAAGCGCGTGCAAGCGCGATCTACCGATGGGTCACCGATCACGTTCGGTATGTAGGGCTAGAGTTCGGGCTTTCGGCCTACAAGCCTCATGCGGCCGCAACGGTGTTCCGCAATCTCTATGGGGACTGTAAAGACAAGGTTATTCTGCTTATCACCATGCTGCGATTAGCGGGCATCGAAGCTCAGCCGGCGCTGCTTTATGCTGGCCGTTTACGTCCTCTCACGGCGGATCTACCCTCGCTCACCGCGTTTAACCACTGCATCGCCTTGGCCTCGGTAAACGGCAAGAGCGTTTGGATGGATCCGACAGCTGAAGACTGCCCCTACGGCGTAGTCCCAGATGCCGATCAGGGGGTACAGGCTTTGGTTGTATCGGAAAACGGGGGAACCTTGCAAACCGTGCCCATCGGCACACCGGAGCAAGAGGGAGCCGATTTCCTCATCACCATGGTTATAGGGGCGAACGGGGCGGCCACGGTTACGGAGAAGGCGATTTTAGAGGGCGAAACGGCGCGAAGCGTAAGGGGCACATGGCGTGACCTTACCGAAGACCGCAGGAAAACCTTTGTGGGGCAGCTCATTCAACAGTTCGGAATCTCAGGTGAGATCAACGAATGCACGCTTTCGGAAAAAGCGCCGGAGCAAGATGCCGTAGGGCTCGATTGTCATCTGCAGGCTGCCAGCGTGGGGCGCGACGCAGGGAATCTCCTTTTACTGCCGGCCTTCTCTGTCCTACTCAACCAGGTGGATGCACGTCCCTACTCCGCACCGAAGCGCGTTTGGCCTATTGTCATCGAGCACCCCTCGCACGTCAGCGACATCGTCTCTGTCACCTTGCCGAAAGGCTGTCGTGTGTTGCACCTGCCCGCCTCGGTTCATATCGAGGGGCCTTTAGAAACCTACGATCGAAAGGTGACCCTCTCGGACGATGGGAGCCGGGTGACGATTTCCGACCGTTTTGTTCAACGGAATGGGGAGGTGGCTGTGGCGGACTATGGGAAAGAACAACAGTTTTGGGGGCAGGTAATACAGGCTTTGCAAGATACCCTCGTTGTGCAAAAACCCTGATCATCCTGAGGTGCAGATGGCGGGAGCGTGTGGGAATCGAACCCACCAGAGACGAGATCGGCTCGCCTCTCGCACGATTTTGAAGACCGGGAGGGCCACCAGACCCCATCCGCCCCCAATAAAAATATAATGCATCTTGTCAAGTACGCACTCTCTTCCTCCCCTTTTCAGGGAAGGTGTTTGGTACGTCCCAAAGCACCTTAAGGTTAATGGTTGTTACGGGTTATCTCCGTCCAGTCATCGGTGCGGAAGGGGAAGGCAGGAAGACCAGCACCATTGTAGAGGTTGCACTCGGGATTATCGGCCCATGCGTATCGAACGGCCACGGGGTTAGGCACATCGGGTGAGGAGAGCACCACGCTGTTGCCATCGATCTGGGCGTCGGCCCAATGCCACTGTTTATCCGAACCGGCAATCGCAAACCCAGTGAGCTTCCCGCCTTTTGCTACGAGGCCTCCATCGGTATGGTCGAAAAAGATCCGTACCGTATGACCCTCCACTTTCATCGAGCGGAACGTGGGGCCGGAGTAGGTCACTTTTTGTCCATAGACTTTAGCTAAGGCGTAGAGCGCGAGGCGCTTTCCGACATCCTGCTTATCTTTGGGGTGAATGTCGTTGGCGTCGCCGATATCTATCGTGCATACGATGCCGGTATTTGGCACCGTGCTGGCGACAATGTATTGGGACTCGCGCAGTTCCGCCCAGGCGCTTTCTGTTGGATCGGGCTTTTGAGGGCCAAAGTTAGGCAGCTGCACGATGAGGAAGGGGAAGTTGCCTTCGTTCCAAGCAGAGCGCCAATCGCGAATGAGGGCGGCGAGCAGGGTGCGATACTGATAAGCCCTCCCAACATTCGATTCGCCTTGATACCAGATCACTCCTCGAATGGCATAGGGCACGAGGGGAGCGATCATGCCGTTGTAGAGCACGGTTGGGGCGGAAGGCATAATCCCAAAGCTGTTCGGTTTAGCATTCGGGTCGTTCTCCACTTTGCGAAGCGCATCTTGAAGATCGGCAATTTGGGAGATGGAGCGAGCGCTGATCCATGCCTCGGCCGGCGTGCCACCCCAGGAGGAGTGGATGAGCCCGATGGGCACTCCCAACGCCTGATAAAGCGCGCGGCCAAAGAAGTAGGCAACGGCAGAGAAACCACCCCAACCTCCCGTCGCCACATTTTGGGGGTTGCATTCTACCCACTGATTTACCAAGTTCGGCTGAGGAGGATTCAAGCAAGCCATGGGGGTGGGAACGGAGTAGAGCTGCACGGAAAAGAGGCGTATTTGAGGGTAGTTGGCGTTGGCGATCTCCTGCTGTGCGTTCAGGCCGTTGGCAATGCCGAACTGCATATTGCTTTGGCCAGAGCAAAGCCAGACATCCCCGGAGAGCACGTTGTCGAACTGTTCCTTTTGGTTATCGGGGCCGGTAACTGTTATTTGGTAGGGCCCGCCAACCGGTAGAGGACCGATGCGTGTCTGCCATGCTCCTTTATCATCCGCTGTGACCACCAGATGTTCTTGGAAATAGGGACCGGTCACGCTGACGGTGACATTGGCGTTCGGGGTGGTCCAGCCCCAAATGGGGTCTCTGCGTTCCCGTTGAAGCACCATGTTGCTGCTGAAGATGCGACTCACCAAAGGGAGATCTGCGTTGCCAGCATTGGACTGAGCAGAAACGGGTCGCAAGGCGAAACAGAGCAGCAGGACCACGAGCAGAGAGAGGGTCGCTTTCATAACAAAAACTCCTTCTTGGAAGGTAGATGCTGGAGGACTTTCTTGGCAGCATTATACCCTCCAAGCAGGTGTTCATCGCTAGCATGGTTGAATGAGGTACAATGACACGCAATCGGCCTAGCGGCCGGACAGGGGTTTCGTTACTCAGGACTGAGGACTCAGGACTGAGGACGGAGGGAGGAGGACTGAGGGATGGGGACTGAGGACTGAGGGATGAGGACTGAGGGAGGAGGGATGGGAAGGACTGAGGACTGAGCGATGAGGACTGAGGACTGAGGGATGGGAAGGACTGAGGACTGAGCGATGAGGACTGAGGGATGAGGGATGGGAAGGACTGAGGACTGAGCGATGAGGGATGGTAACTCAGTCCTCAGTCCTCATTACTCAGCACTGAGCTTTGCTGCTCAAGAATGGTGGACAAGATAAGGCTCTGCTTATGGCGAAAGTCGAGCGTTTCGAAGAGTTGATTGCCTGGCAGAAGGCGCGGGAACTTACGGAGGCCATATACGAGGTGACGCGGCAAGGTGCCTTTGCAAAGGATTTGGGCTTGAGTGGCCAGATTCAACGAGCTGCGGTTTCGATTATGTCGAATATCGCGGAAGGATTCGAACGTGGGGGGCGTGGTGAGTTTCACCAGTTTCTTTCAACCGCCAAGGCCTCTTGTGCAGAGGTCCGTTCGCAGCTCTACGTAGCCCTTGATGTCGGCTATCTTGATCAAACGAGCTTCGACCGATTGATGAAACAGGCAGAAGAAGTTGCTCGCATCCTTGGTGGGTTGCGAGCTGCTGTGGACAAGCAACGAAGGGATGGCGGGAAATGAATCGATCGTCTCAGTGCTGAGGACTGAGGGATGAGGACTGAGGGATGAGGACTGAGTGCTGAGAGATGAGGACTGAGTGCTGAGGGATGAGGACTGAGGGATGGGAAGGACTGAGGACTGAGCGATGAGGACTGAGGGAGGAGGACTCAGTCCTCAGTCCTGAGTCCTCAGTCCTGAGTCCTCAACATCGAGTCGCTAACCGGAGACGTGCTGGAGAAGGTGCGCGGGGCAAATCCAGCGTTGTTCGAGCGCTTGGTGATCCGGCTCCTCGTTGCGATGGGGTACGGAGGCGGCCTGCCTCAAGCTGCTCAGGTCGTGGGTGGGAGCGGCGATGAAGGAATCGACGGCGGCATCAAAGAAGATGAATTGGGCCTGGACGTCATCTACGTTCAAGCCAAGCAATGGGCCAATCCGGTGGGGCGTCCTGAAGTTCAGAAGTTTGTCGGCGCGTTGCACGGAAGAGGCGCAAAGAAAGGCGTCTTCATTACAAGCTCGGAATTCACCAGGGAGGCACGCGATTATGTCAATCGGCTGGAGCCGCGAGTCGTTCTGATCGATGGGACGACCATGGCGCGCTTGATGATCAAACATAACGTGGGCGTAACTACCGAATCTGTTTATGAGCTGAAATCAATAGACCGGGATTTTTTCGAGGATTGAGCCTGATCAGCTCGTTTGAGATAGGAGAGGCCATACAGATGAAGTACGAAAATCTAGTCCAATTCGAGCCCATCGAGTCCGTCGTCCAGCTACGGGATGCCGATGTAGCCGTAAGCGCAAAAAGCTGGTCAGCACCTATGTCCCCTCCGACGAGATGGCCGAACGAATGACTCACCTGGTGATCCCCCAGCTTCAGTTCGATCAGGCCGTCGATAACAAAGGACTGCTTGTCGTCGGCAACTACGGCACCGGTAAGTCGCACCTGATGTTGGTGATCTCCGCTTCAAGGACGAGAAGAAGGCCGATGAAGTGTTCCTTCGCCTGACCAACACGAACCTGCCTGCGCCGCAAAGCGGAGCGACGCGGCAGGCAGGCGAAGAGTTTTGGACCGCGCTGACGAACGACGCCACGGCGCTGGACCTCGCGTCTACCTCGAGCGGCCACGCCAAGGCCACCGGAACGCTGCGGAATCGATTCGCTTAGACCGACCGGCGGCCAACTTGCCCGTTCGCTGGGCGGTCAGCCGCATCACTATCCCAGAGAACGGAGCTTTCACCATGACCGACATGCTGATCGAGACGAACACTCGGGTTGTGGTTCGCGACCGACCCTGGATCGTCCGGGAAGTGAAGAAGATAGCGGATGGGCACCACCTGCTCACGCTCGAAGCCCTGGATGGCGAGGAGCCCATCCGCCTTCCCGTGTCGGTGCCGCCCGAGGAACCGCAGCCCTTGCCTACGGAGGACCTCTGCTTCGAACTGCGCCAGCTCGATTCCCTGATATCGTGGTCGAGCAGCCACCGAATCCTGGCCGCCACGCTGGTGCGGGAGACAGGTCTCCTTTCGGGAGCCCGTTTCGGGCGGGTGGCGCTCGAGGCCTATCAACTGGCGCCAACGCTGCGCCTCTTGGCCAAGCCGCGCCCGAGCCTGCTCGTCGCCGACGACGTGGGGCTCGGGAAGACCATCGAGGCGGGACTCGCGATGCTGGAACTGATGGCCCGCGGGCGTGTGCGCCGCGTGCTGGTCGTCGCTCCCCCAGGGCTTATGGAGCAGTGGCGCGCGGAGTTGCTGGAAAAGTTCGGGCTGGTGTTCCAGATCGTGGGAAACGCCTCCGACCTGGCCGCTGCGCAGGAAACCTTGCCGGCGGGGGTGAGTCCGTGGGATGCACTTCCCTATGTCATCACCTCGATCGACTACCTCAAGAAAGAGACGGTGCAGAACCGGGCGCTGCGCAAGCGCTGGGATCTGATCATCGTGGACGAGGCGCATGCCCTTGCCGAGTCGGGGACACCGCAGAATCCCTACCGCACGCAGCGGACCCGCCTCGGAGGGGCGCTCCGGAATGCGAGCCGCAGCCTGCTCCTCCTCACGGCGACGCCGCACAACGGCTACGCGCATGCCTTCCGCTCCCTCGTGGAACTGGTGGAACCGACCCTAGCCACGTTCTCGGGGTCGCCAGAGGACCTTCGCCGGCGCGTGGAGACGGCCATGATCCGGCGGATGAAGCGACAGATCCGACGCCGGGTCGACGGTGGCGAGGTGCCAGTTTTCCCTCAGCGCAAGGTCGAAGGGCTGCCGGTTCCTCTCTCAGGGCCCGAAAAGGAGCTCCTCGAGAAGGTTTCGTCCTACTGCTCGCGAACCGCACGTCAGGCCGAAGGGACCGACGAGGCGGAGCTTGTCGGCTTTGCCATGCAGATCGTAAAGAAGCGGGCCCTTTCGTCCCGCCGGGCACTGCTTACCACAATCGAAAATCGGCTCGAGGCGCTCGCCAAGGCCGAAGCCCGGGAGGAAGCCCCCTCCCACGCGGAGCTTCGGGACTATCAGGCAGATCTTCCCCTCACCGAATCGCAGAGCGAGCGGACGGCGCGGCGCATCCTCAGGTCCGCCATCCCGAAGGACGAGAAACGCCGCCGTTCCGAACTGCAGAGCCTCAAAAGCATCTGGGCGCGCCTCAAAAAACTGCCCGATCGGGATGCAAAAATTGAGGCTCTGCTCGCGGAACTCAAATGCGTCTTCGCCGACGACCCGGCGGAAAAAGTCATCGTCTTTACCGAATACCGAGACACGCTCGAAGCGATCCGCGCCCGCATCGACGCCGATCCCGACCTGGCGGACCACTACGTCATTCTGCACGGCGGCCTGACCCGGGGACAGCGGCTCCGGCGGCAGGAGCTGTTCGAGCGCCCAGAGATCCGCGTTCTGCTCGCCACGGACGCAGCGAGCGAGGGGCTCAACCTCCAGCATCACTGCCGCCGGGTCATCCACGTGGAGCTTCCCTGGAACCCGAACCGGCTGGAGCAGCGCAACGGTCGCGTGGACCGCTACGGCCAGAGCCGAGAGCCGATCATCCGTTTCCTCTACTACCCCGATAGCCCTGAAGACGATGTCCTGCGCCGTCTCGTCGAGAAGATCGAGCAGATGGCAGCGGATCGGGTATCGACCCCGGACATCCTGGGACTGATCCAAGGCCAGCAGGATTTTTGGCAGGAACTGGTCCGCCTCGACGCGGAGGCGGGCGATGCCGAGTCGGGAAAGCAGGGGTTGGTGCGCACCTTCGAGGACCGCACCGAACAGTTCGTGCGTGACTTGCAACCTCTCCTGCTTGCGAGCGGGGGCGTCCGAAGATGAGTTGCGGCGCATCCTCGACGCGCTCGATACGCCGGAGCCGCTCCTGCCTGACGACGAATCTTTCGAGAGACTTGTCCTTGAGATGCTGGGGGCAAAGGCGGCCACACCGGTGCCCGGCACGGAGGGCATCTACCGGATCGAGGTGCCGTGGTCCTACCGGGGCGAGGGAGTGGAAGCCGTCTACCCGGCGGCCACCTTTCGCCGCTCGGTCGCGGCGCGGACGCGGCCCGAGGAGGTCGAGTACATCACCCCGCTGCATCCCCTGGTCCGGGCCCTCGCGGCCGACGCCCGACGGCGGCTGCTCCTGGTGTACCCGAACGTTCGAGGTCTGCCGCCCCGGCGGCTCGCCGCCCGGATCGTTCCAGCGTCAGAGGTTCCCTCGGCGCTGTTCACATGGCTCGGCAGGATCGAGGGGGGCGGCGGACTCTTGGAGGAACACCTTCTGACGATCCGTGTCGGTCTCGACGGCGGAATCCTGGGCGCGCCCGAGGAGAACCTTCGCTGGCTCGAACCCGACGAGGCTGGCGAGGTCCCGCGCGAGGCCCTGTGCAGCCTCTTCGAGGGAAGGTTCGAGGCGCTTCGCGAGGCGGCTCGAGCCGAGGCCGAGCGCTGGCTCGCGCGTCGTGCTGAGGAGCTCCGCGCCCACCGCCGCCGGCAGGCCGACATACTGCGGCAGGACCTCGAGCGGGACGTCAGGGACCGGCTTCGGGAACTCGACGAGGAGGAGCGTCACGCGCGGGGGATGATCGACAGCACCGGACAGCAAAGCCTCTTCGCCGAGCTCGAGGACCATGGCTTTGCCGCACGCCGCGAGGTCGTTAGGGAATACCGCGATCAGCGATCAGCAGAGATCGCAGAATTCGAGCAAGTGTCCGATCCCCCGCCACCTCGGCCTTTGGGCGCCCTCTTCCTGGTGCCGGAGGGACCTGCACGATGAATCTGAAGCACCTGCGCAACGTCCGGGGTTTCTTTTCCGATTACTATCTCGGCAGCGTTTTCGGCGGGCGCCGAGGCCGGGCCGGCCGCCTCGCCGACCGCGCCATCGAGATCGCGCAAGCCCGTTTCCGGCGCATCCGGGAGCGAGCCGAGGGCCGGGTCGCCGACGCTGCGGCCACGCGCGAGCGGTTCATCCGTCCGCTGCTTCGCGATGTCCTGGGCTTCCACCTGGGAGCGGGTGAGGAGCGTATCCACGCCCTCTTCGCCAGCGCCGAGGCGGAACAGGCCGGCGAGAGGCCGTTGCTTCTCGTCTACTGCGGCGAGTGGGACGAAGACCTCGATTCGGGCCGCGGCCGAGCGAACCCCATGCACCGGCTGGGCGAGGCCCTGGCCCAGAAAAGGCTTTGCCACGGGTTCCTGGTTACCGGCGAGCGGATCCGTCTGATCCGCGCCACCGGCGACGGCCCGCGCGGCGCGTTCCTCGAGGCGGACCTCGCAGGTCTCTATGACGAGGAGGATCCGGAGGCCTTCGCCGTCTTCATGAAGCTTTTCGCCGCCGCGACGTTCCTGTACGCCGACGACGAACCTCCGCCCATCGAAGCGATCGAGCGGGAGAGCCGGGCGCACGCCGAGCGCGTTTCTGAGGACCTGAAGGGCTCCGTCTTTCGGGCGGCCGAATCCCTCGTCTCGGGCCTCATCGCCGACGCCGTCGCCCGGAAGGTGATCGCCTCACCCCTAGATCTCGACGAGAGACAACTGCAGGCCTACCGCGACGCCGCCCTCCTCGCCCTCTACCGCCTGCTCTTCATCCTCTACGCCGAGGCCCGCGACCCGCGTCTGGACGAGCACCAGCTGTACCGCGAAAGCTACTCGGCCACCGACCTGCTGGAGGGGATCCTGCGCACACCCAGCAGGGCATGGCCGGAGAACCGCTGCGCCCTCTGGGAGCGGTTGCGGGCGCTCTTCCGCATCTACGACCAGGGCCTACCGTCCATCACGCCCTGGGAGCACATCCCGCCCCGGGGCGGCGACTTCTTCAGCCGCGAGACCCCGGCGGGCAGGATCCTGGACGAGGCCCGCCTGCCCGACCAGCAGGTGGCCCGCCTGATCCTCGACTTGGCTACCACCCAACCGCGCCGCGGAGTAGGGCGCGAGCGGGTCTCCTTCCGGGAACTGGACATCGAGAACCTGGGTGCGGTCTACGAGGGGCTCCTCGAATACGAGCCCCGCATCGCCCGGGAGACCTGCATCGAGGCGCGGGTTCAGGGGCGCGAGTACGTGCTTACGCCCGAAGAACTCGTTCGACTCTGCGAGCAGAAGAACCTCGTCCTCAAGGGCGACTTCGCCGTGGTGCAGAGGACTGCGGCCGAGCCCCTACATCCGCAGGCCCAGGATGAGGGCGCCGACGCGGAAGAAGACGAGCCGGAAGAGCCGGATCTCGACCCCGAAGCGGCGGTGGAAGAGCCGGAGGCGGAGGAAGGGGCCGAGGACGGCCTCAAGCGGGGCGGCACCGCGCGGCTCCTGCGGCGGCTGGAACCCGGTACCTTCCACTTCGTTCCCGGCCCGGGCAGGAAGGGCTCCGGGTCGTTCTACACCCCGCGGGCCCTGGTGCAGGACCTGGTGCGCCACGCCTTGGGACCGCTGGTGGAGGGCAAGACCGCCGCCGAGATCGAGCGCCTGCGTGTGCTGGATCCCGCCTGCGGAAGCGCCCACTTCCTGGTCGAGGCCATGCGGTTCCTTGGCCAGGCGCTGCACCGCGCCTACGTCGAGGAGCATCGCGGCAAGGCGCCGCCCGAGTTCCGGTCCACCACGGGCCAAGGGTGGGACGACAACTGGCGCGCCAGCGACGAAGCGGCCCGGGCAGCCAACTCCGAGGCCCGCGCCTGGTGCAAGCGGCGCATCGCCGAACGCTGCCTCTTCGGCGTGGACCTGAACCCGACGGCGGTCGAGCTCGCCCGTGTGGCGCTCTGGATCGAGTCGCTCGCCGGCGACCGGCCGCTCACCTACTTCCAGCACCACATCCGCTGCGGCAACTCGCTGTTGGGAACCTGGATGGCACGCCTGGAGCAGCCACCGCTCCCGGGAAAACAGAAGAAAGACCAGAGCCAGGGCTTCCTCCCCTTCCAGGAAAACATCCGCGAGGCCATCCGCGAAGCGGCCCGCCTGCGCAGGTTTATCGACGACGCACGGCCCGAGGACCTCCGTCGCGAGGGCATCGAGCCCGAGAGCACCGATGAGCAGCGCTACAAGGAACACCTGCGCGCGAAGGCCGAGAAGACCCTGGCCGCCGCGAAGCTGCTTTTCGACCTCCGCTCCGCGAGCGCCTTCGTGCCGGAGATTTGGCACGAATGGGATAAGCTCACGAACCACATCCACGATCCCGGACGCGATCCCGAATGCCTTCGTGCTTATGCGGAAAGACGGCCCTGGTGGCAGGATTTCGAGAAAGTGCGCGAGCGCGAGCGCTTCTTCCACTGGGAACTCGAGTTCCCGGAGGTGTTCCTGGACGGCGACCGACCCGGCTTCGACGCGATTCTCGGCAACCCGCCGTGGGACAAGATCAAGCCCGACCGCAAGGAGTTCTATGGCCGCTACGACGTCCTCATTCGCGCCTTCGTGGGCGGGGAGCTGGATCGCAGGATCAGCGAGCTCCAGCGCGAGAACCCTGGACTGGCCGCGGAGTTCAAGGCGCACGAGGCGCGCATCAACACGCTGGCCGCCTGCCTCAAGAAAGGCGGCGATTTCCACTTCCAGGATTGGAAGGTTGATGGCAAGAGCACCGGGGGCGACCCGGACGCCTTCAAGTTCTTCGTTGAGCGCGCCTGGCAACTTGCCCGCGAGGGTGGCCGGGTAGGCTTCGTGGTTCCTTCGGCGATCTACAACAACGAGGGCTGCACAGGACTGCGCTACCTGCTCTTGGAGGAAGCCCAGATCGAGCGGTTCTACGCGTTCGAGAACCGCAAGAAGATCTTTCCGATCGATTCCAGATACAAGTTCGTGAGCCTCGTCTTTCGGAAGGGTCGAGCCGAGCAGGACGGCTTCGAGGCCGCCTTCATGCGCCACGACCTGGCGGAGCTGGACGCCACCGCCCGCTACCGGGACTGGTTCGTGCCCGTCCGCCGTCGGGAGCTGGAGCGCCTCTCGCCAGGAACGCTCGCCTTCCTCGAATACCGCTCCCCGCGGGACCGGGAGATCCTGCTTAAGATGTACGGCTACGACGTGGAAGGAAACCCGGTGAACCCCCGACCGCTTCTCGGCGACCGGGGCCCCGGCACCTGGAACGCGCGGTTCTACAGAGAATTCGACATGACCAACGACCGGGACCTGTGGACGGACTCCGAGACCGGCAGGCTCTACAACCCCCGTCAGATCCTCGGCCCCGTTTCCGGCACCACCTCGCAACCGCCCTATTACGACCCCGCCGCATGGCCCGAAATCCGCGCCCGTATGGCCGAGGCGGGCTTCTGGCCGCTCTACGAGGGCAAGCACATCGAGCAGTTCCTGGTGGACATCAGGCCCATCGAGCGCTGGGTGAGCCTCGAGGCGTGCGAGAAGAAGTACGGCCGGCTCCCCGACCCCGGCCCCAAGCTCGTCTTCCGCGACATCGCGAGCAACACCAACGAGCGCACCTGCATCGCAGCGGTGCTGCCGGAGCGGTCGTGTGCGAACAACAAGCTCCCGATCGTCTCGACGTCAGCAGTAGCTACGGACATCGCGAGTTCGGTGCTCAATTCACTCGCTTTCGACTTCATGATCCGGTTCCGCGTGTCCAGCACGATGAACTTTACCCACGTTTCCCGCGCAGCGGTGCCGCATGTATCGAATGTCCGTGAGCTGTCCATTGCACCCAGCCGTAGCGTCGCCCGCCAACCTGTCTGCCATCTCAGCGAGTTGCGCGAGCTCTGGCCGTCCATCTGGCTCACCAACCGCGCCGTCGCCGAGGCCTACGGCCTCACGCCCGACGATTTCGAATACATCCTCTCCACCTTCCCCGTCTTCGCCCGCAAGCGCCCGGAGTTTTATGCGTATCTGCAGGAGCGGGTCCAAGAATGGAAGCGGGAGGTGGAAGGAGCGAAGGTTTACGCTATCTCGACAGCGGGGCTTGCCCGTGCCGCCGAAACCTCGGAGGTCTACGAAACCAAGCCCGCACGCCAGCCGGCTAATCCAGCTTTTCAGCAAGCGGCCGTCCTTGCCTGGGTCGTCCACAAACTCTATTCCCCGGGCTACCCGGTGAGCCGCTTCCGGGCGCAGAAGATGCTCTACCTCATCGAAGCGGCCACGGGGACGGGCCTCTTCACCGAGTTCTCCAAGCAGGCCGCCGGTCCCTACGACCCCGGCCTCCGCTACCAAGGACCCGAAGACATCGCCGTGCGCGAGAAGGGCTGGCTGGTGGCGTGGGACGACACCCATTTTGAACCAGGTCCCAACATCGACGAAGCCCGGGGCTATGCTGCGTGGTATATCGACACCAGGTCGGCCGAGCGGGTTCTGGAAGAGTTCCGCACCTTCAGAGATGAAACGCTCGAGCGCTGGACCACTGTGCACCTGGCAGCGGTGGAGCTGCAGAGCCAGGGTAAATCTGTGACGCCGGAGGCCATCTTGGACTACATCCGGTCCGTCCCTGTGTGGCAGCCGAAACTCTCGCGGGAGGCGTTTACCCTGGGCCGTGTCACCGATGCGCTTGACGGCCTACGGAAGATGGGCCTTCTGCCTCATGAAAGGAGGGACATGTCATGACCCCCAACATTCCCCTTGCCGTTCGCAATCTCATTGAGGAGTACCGCAGCTTCCTGCGCACGACCTACCGGTTCCTCGACCCGCACCTCCGCAAGCAGTTCGAAGAGCACCTGGAGCGGGCGTACGTGGTGGTCAAGGGGCCCTACGTCACGCTCGCCAGGGATTTTGCCCTCGGTCCCACGCTTGAGGAGCTGGTGCGCATGGGTGAAGCGCATCCCGGTCTCCTCCAGGTCCGCTGGCCATTTGGCAAGGGCCAATTGTTCGCCCATCAGGAGCGCGCCCTCCAGATCGGCCGCGCCGGGCGCTCCTTCGTGGTCACCACCGGGACAGGCTCGGGAAAGACCGAGGCGTTCCTCCTGCCCATGCTGGACGGCATTCTTCGCCGCAAGGCCGGGGGCGTTGAGGGTCTCCAGGCGATCATTGTCTACCCGATGAACGCCCTGGCCCATGATCAGCTTGAGCGCCTCCGCCGGTTGCTCCGAGGGACCGGTCTGAACATCTCCTTTGGCCTCTACACGGGCGAGAGCGACTCGGCCAGTCTGACCCTGCGCGAGGAGCCCGCAGAGACGGAGCGCCTTAGCAGGGCTGCCATTCGTGAGAATCCCCCGGACGTCCTGCTCACCAACTACAAGCAGCTCGACTTCCTGCTGGTGCGCCGCGAAGACCGACACATGTTCCAGCCCTCGCTTCGCTATCTTGTGCTCGACGAGCTGCACAGCTATCGTGGGGCGCTCGCCACCGAGATCGCCTGTCTCCTTCGCCGCCTCAAGACCCAATCGGGCCTCGGTTCAGGGGATCTGGTCGCCATCGGCACTTCGGCCACGGTGGCTTCGGAGAGCGATGGCCTGAAAGCCCTGGCGCAGTTTGCCTCCACCCTTTTCGGCGAGGAGGTCCGGCCAGAGGATATCGTCGCGGAGTCCTACATGCGGCGGGTCGAGGCGGAGGAGGAATACGCTCCACCGCTTGCTGACCTAGATGAGGCGGCGCTGTTGGCGCTCGATCCCAACGACGAGCAGAAGGTCATAGCGCTCGCCGAAGCCCTCACCGGGCGGAGCTGTCCCGCTGAGGGGGCGGTCGCCAATCGCGTCGGCGCGGTGCTTGCGGGCAATAAGGTCGTGCGCGCCCTGGAGGAGTTCTTTACCGAGCCCCGCACGGTGGCCGAGGCGGTCGAGCACCTACGGGAGACGCTGCCCGAGAGGAAAGACGCCGACCCCGAGCGCGTACAGAGGGAGATCGAGGCCTATCTTCTCGTGGGAAGCGTCGGCGACGAGGAGCATCCGCCGCGCCTGCGGCCGAAGCTCCATACCTTCTTCCACGGCGTCTATGACGTCGGACTCTGTCTCAATCCTGAGTGCCGTACGTTGGTGCCCCACGGGGGTGCCGAATGTCCCCGTTGCGGATCGGTCGCCCATCCCGCCGCTCTTTGTCGCACCTGCGGGCAGGATTTCGTAAAGGTGCGGTTCGCCGGGGAGGATGACGATCGGCCGATCGGCACGAGCGATTTCTTCAGCGGCGAGTACACCGGGTTCCTCACCCACGAGATCCGCGAGCTGGACGAAGGGCCGGGGACCTTCGACGAGGAGGACGAAGAGAGGGCGGAGGCAGAGAGAGCGCAGGAACGGGAACGGAGAGACCGTAGACAGAAGAAAGCCGAGGGGAGGCTCTCGGAGGTCGGTGTTTGCATTGGCTGCGGCAGGCTGGTTCCACAGCCGGGGGCGACGTGTCCTTCCTGCAACCGCGCAACGGTGCGCATGCTGCTGCACCGCGGCACGCTCAACACCTGCCCGGCCTGCGGGGACAGCTACACGCGCGCAGACATCGTGACCCCCCTCCACACGGGGACGGCATCGACCGTCTCGGTCCTCGCTAACCACCACCTCGACCATCTGCAGGGTGAGGACCGCAAGCTCCTGGTGTTCACCGACAACCGGCAGGACGCAGCCCACCAGGCCGGCTACACGAAGGACAAGCACCGGGTCTTTGCCCTGCGTCACGTTCTCGCGCACGAGCTTCGGGAGGCTGGCGCGGACGGCCTCTACCTGACCGAGCTTCCGCAGCGGCTCTTCGACCGCTTCCTGCAGATAGGCCTGATTACTCATCGCCCATCCCGTCCCGAACAGAGGCGCTGGTTGGACGCTCTCACCTACCAGGTTGCCAATGAGCTCACCCGCTACAGCCGGCAGCGCGCTTCGCTAGAGAACCTAGGTCTGGTGGCCGTTGAGTACGAGGGCCTCGAAGAACTCAGCGAAGATGGGCGGTTTCTCGCCGCAGCGCAGAACGCCGGCCTTCAGCCAGATACGGCACTGAACCTGGTCCAAGCGGTGCTCGACGTGATGCGAAAGAACCGGGCCGTCGCCTACGACGGCCGCCCGGAGACGGGGACCGATCTTGCCTTCTTCACGGAATACATCGATCCGAGCAAGGAACACCGCTACCGGGAACTGGAAGGCGAACCCTACGCCGTGCGCTTCCCCGACCGGGACCGGGCCCCTAAGGCCTTCGCCCTGGATCGTCCAGATCACATCCGCAATAGCAGCCGGTTGATGGGCTTTGTGCAAGAGAATCCCCGCGCGGGCCAGCTTACTGCAACCCACAAGCTGGTGGCGCGCCTCGTCGGCGGGCGGGAGCCCGCCGAGGCCTTCCTGCACGCTGTCGTCCCGCTGCTGGTGGAATACGAGGTGCTCGTTTCCGTGAGGTTCCCGATTCCGGCAAGGGAGCAGGTTCGGGGCCTGCAGGCCCTCCAGGTCGATCCACGCCGGATCCGCCTGCGCTTTACGCAGGAAGGGTACCGCTGCAACGCCTGTCAGACGTGGCGGGCTTACGAGCTGCCGACATGTCCGACGCCCAAGTGCCAAACCGGTTGCCTGGTTCCCGTGCTCCTCGACAGGGAGAACTACTACGTTCGCCTGTACTTGGAGCGGTCTCCGGGGCGTCTTAAAATCGACGAACACAGCGCCCAGATCGGGGAAGAGGAACGGACGCGCCGGGAGACAGACTTCAAAGAGGGCCGCCTCGACGCGCTGGTCTGCACGCCCACGCTGGAGCTCGGCGTGGACATCGGCCCGCTGTTGACGGTGGTGCTACGCAACGCACCGCCCACTCCCGCGAACTACGCCCAGCGGGTGGGACGCGCGGGCCGGAGGCTGCGTATCGGGTTCGTCTCCACCTTCTGCAGCGGTGGGACCCACGACCGCCACGCCTTCTTGCGGCCCGAGTGGTTCGTCTCGGGGCGCTTCGAGCCTCCCAGGCTCAGGCTCGACAACCCACAGATCGTGTTCCGCCATCTGCGAGCCTACCTGCTATCTCGCCTCGATGCCCAGCTGCCATTTCTGCTCAAAGAGCTGTTGGACGATGTCCAACATCCCAGCCGTTGGCGGCGGGAGGCGCTGGACCAGCTGTTCGGGGAGGTCCACTCCCGGCGGGATGAACTGGTGGAAGAGCTGCTCAAGGTCATGGCTCGGGACCGCGATTTGGGGCTGGTAGGCCGCTACAGCCGCGAGGACATAACGGCCGTGGTGGACGGTTTTCAGAACGAACTCATCGCCGTGCTCGAACGGTGGTGGCATAGGGTGGAGCAACTGGACCGCGAATTCCGGGAGTTTTCCAAAATCGGCTCGACCCGGCAGGACCAGAGGAAAGCCAAAGCACGCCAGCGTGCCTACTACGAGATCACCCAGGACCCAGAGCGGGCCTACATCCTGAACTACCTATCCACACAACAGCTCCTCCCCGCATACCAGTTCCCGGTGGAGACCTTCAGCCTCGACCCCGGTGTCGTGGACACCCCGACGATTTACCGAGCTGCCGCGATTGCGATCGAAGAATTCGCGCCCGGGAACTTCATCTATGCCAATGGGCATAAGCTGCGTTCCATCCGGGTGCTTTACCCGGGCGGGCCCGGTGCGGCCGCGATGCAGAGCGCCCGCAGTGATGCAGAAGCGGCAGGGCGCCTGCAGGCCTTCCACTTCTGCGAGGCGTGTGACGAGGTGGTCGAAAGCGGGCGTAACTCTTGCCCACGCTGTGCTGCCCCCCTAGGGCAAGCTACCGATGTCGTGTTCGTTGATGCCTTCGAGGCGGAGGAGAGCTTTCGCATCACGTCGGAGGAGGAATCGCGCCAGCGGCAGTTTTTCGACCGGCGCGAAGCGCTGCTGGCTCAATCCGCCGTCATGTGCCGGGTTTACCCGTACGCCCTTCACCCCGTCGAGCTGCTGAAGCTGGCAGAGATTCTGGTGACCAACTGGGGGCCCCTGGATAGAAAGACTGGCGAGGGGCGGCGTTTTTGGCTCTGCCCGGACTGCGGACGCCACTTGCCGTACAATCCCGAGGACAAGACGCACGAAAGACAGGTGAGGCAGTGGCGAGAGGATCACGCGCGTTTCTGCCGCGGCGAACTCGTGCAGCTCGTCCTTGCCCATCGCTTCCAGGCTGACTGCCTGATCCTGAACCTCCCGGGGCGGGAGGACGCAGCACCCATAGGCCGCAGAATAATCCCGCAGACGGCTGTCACGCTTGCGGAAGCGCTCCGTGCCGGTGCGGGAAGACTCTTAGAGCTGGAATTGGATGAGCTCGGTGTCTTTGTGCGCCGGCCGCTTGCGGGATCGGGCACCGAGCAGATCGTGTTCTACGAGACGGTACCGGGTGGCGCTGGCTACCTTGAAGAGATGGCGGCACGCCTGCCCGAGGTGGCCCAAGAGGCGCAGCGGGTGTTGTACGATCATGATTGCAGCAGGGCGTGCTATCGGTGCCTAAAGCATTATCGCAACCAGAGATGGCACTCGCTCTTCAACAAGGATCTTGTACGGGACGTGCTGGTTGCCATGGCTAACCTCGACCGCGTACAGCCCGAGACAGCGAACCACGGAGCAGGAGCAGCGAGACTGAAGCAGATGATCGATGCGCGAAGCAGCGTCTCGGACACAACCTTCAGCCGCTATCCCAAGGGGGTGATCGAGGAGCCGCTGCGGGCGGCACTCGAGCGCCTCGGCGTCACGGACGGAGACCGGGACTTCGAGGTGCGGGATGAGCAGGGGAGAATCGTCACCGTACCCGACTTCGCCTGGCCTGATGCCAAGGTCGCGGTCTACTGCGACAGCTATGCTTACCACGGCAACCCAGACATATTGGAGCTCGACGCAAAGAAGCGGAACTACCTCCAGCGCAAAGGCTGGGGCGTCCTCGCATTCTGGGGGCAGACAATCCTGCGCGATGCCGACGGATGTGCCCGCCAGGTGGTCGAGCTGCTCAAAGCGCGTCGTCCCTCAGTGCTGAGTGCTGAGGACTGAGGACTGAGTTCCATGCATCAGTGCTGAGTAATGAGGACTGAGGACTGAGTTCCATGCATCAGTGCTGAGTGCTGAGGACTGAGGACTGAGTTCCCATGCATCAGTGCTGAGTGCTGAGGACTGAGGACTGAGTTTCCATGCCTCATGCCTCAGTGCTGAGTGCTGAGGACTGAGGACTGAGTTTCCATGCCTCATGCCTCAGTGCTGAGTGCTGAGGACTGAGTTCCATGCATCAGTGCTGAGTGCTGAGGACTGAGTTCCATGCAGCAGTGCTGAGTGCTGAGGACTGAGGACTGAGTTCCCATGCATCAGTGCTGAGTGCTGAGGACTGAGTTCTCATCCCTCAGTCCTCCGTCCTCAGTCCTGAGTCCTCAGTCCTCAGTCCTCAGTCCTTGACTTATCTCGCCGACGACCACGCGGGACTCAAGGCCGCGCACCGGGCGGTGTTGCCTTTTTAGGGGCGGGCTGGCAGCCAAACTCCAGTGCGTTCGCCCAATGCTCTACCCAGTCCACGTGGAAGGAGCCGTTAATGCGGGCCACACTTCGAAGGCGCGAGAGCTCCATGCAGCCAGGGTTTCCGCCGTCGTTAACGCGGTAAGAGAACTTGATGGTCTCGCCTGCATCTATGCGCTTTTTGACCCAAGGAATTTCCGACCAGGGAATGGCACACTCCACAATGCGCGTGTTGCCCACCTGTTTGATCACCAGTTTCCCGTTTTTTACAGGGCCATCGTAGGGCGATTTGGGTTGGCGCGGATAGAAATGCTTATGGGGCATTCCTGGGTACTCCAGACGCCATATCTCGGTGCCGCCGCCGTACTGAGGAGCCACTTTGTTCAAGGCATACTCGTAGTCGGTATCTTTGTAGGTTGTGAAGCCGAATTCGGTGCCTTTGGGGTAAGGGTACCAAGGCTTAAGAGACTGCGGAAGCACGTTAAAGGCGATCTGGACGTTATCGAAGTAGGGGGCGTTTCCCGCCGGCAAGATGGGGTCTTTGCGATAAGAGTACCGGCGCACCCCTTTAGGCCAATGGAGAGGAACGAGTTTCACCTTGCCGGACGCATCTTTTTGAGGATAGTAGCAGACTTCGGGGTAAAAGAACGGATCGTCGTCGCGGGTTGCAAAGCGTAGGGTACCTGGCTCTGGGGTGTCATCGGCGATACGGGCCGCAAAGTAGAAATAGTGTTTATCGTAGGCCAAGTAGGCCACAGCAAAGCCTTTTTTCACGTTTTGGGGGAGAGGTTTAAAGGGAAACCAGGCCTGCTCAGTGAGCGAGCTTGCATTGCTGTTGTCGCTTTGAAGAGGCTGGGGCAGCACGCCTTTCCAGTCGCTCAGATCGCCGTCCACCTTGATGGTGCGATAGGCGATGTAGTTGACATGCATCGGCTCGTCCCAAACGGTTTTTCCGTCTTTTCCGGCATCGAAGACCAGGTGCAGAGGATAGGTATTATCGGCCGTGGGAGTGCCACCGATGACCCGCACGTCTACCTCTTTTGTTTGGTTAGGGTTGAACGAGAGCGTGGACGGCGCTGCGATGTGAAGCTGTCCTAGATGGACTTCGAGCCTGCCGGTTATGGGGCGGTTGAGCAGGTTCGTGAGTTCAAGGCGCATCACCGGGTGCTGTGAGATAGGGGCGGTCATATCGTGCGCGACGGTTGCGATGGGTTCGAAGCCTTGAATATCGGCGTGTTGAATGGCCTGAAGAAGGGCGGCGAAAGAGCCTTTCTCCCCATTTCCTCTCAGGAAGAAGCCCCGCCCATCGAGGGGAACAACAATGTGTCCATTTTGAGGTGGCACGGGATTCCCATAGAAGTCGTAGAGGCTATAGGGGCCAACCTCTAAGGTCATCGTTGCTCCTGAGAGCGGTTCGGGGGTTTGGAGAGCGGTGATGAGCTTCTGGCGCTCTGCTGCAGGCGCGTTGGGGGGCAGAGCGGCCAGTTGGGCACGTAGCTGTGCCTTGTGTTGGAGCTCGGCATAGCCTCGCGCCGTCCAGAATGGAAGATTGTAGGCCCCAAACTCGGCACCGAGGTCGCCCACAACTACCACAGTGCCATCTTCGGGATCGGAGCGACCCTCCGAGTCCGGGCGACCACCAAAGACCATCACCCAAGGGAGGCCTGGCCGAAAGAGCAGGCGCTCAAAGGGACGCTCTCCAATAAAGTGAGTTGCAGCGCTCACGGCGGCCGCTGTAGACCAAACCTCGTCGTTGGGCACATATTGACGTTTGCCGTCCGGTGTGTTGATGTACTGATCTTGTACTTCGCACACATTGCCGTGGTAAACGCCCATGGCGCGATCGTAACCGGCCGCCCTGTCGCCAGCCACAACGGCGGCCACTCTATCGTCGGTGTTGGCTACCCAGCTCTCTGTGTCCCATATGCGCACGCGGCCGTAGGGGCCTTTGTGGTTCACCCAAGCTTTCACGGTGGCGTGGGAGTCTAGCCCTTGATAGTGAATGCTGACGAAGTCGAAGATGTTAGTGAACGTATCCTTGCCATCGCAGAAGAGCTTGTCAACAGCGTTGGAGGTGGAGTCGCACCCACCGACCAGCACCTGCACACCGGCATCTTTTCGTGCCTGCAGTATTCCCTGCGCCATGTGCCAGTAGATATCGCGATAGCGCAGCATGTCGGCGCCCCAGCCGGAGATGGATATCCCCTCCCAAGGTTCATTCCACAGCGAAAAGGCGTTGATGGGGCCTTTGGGCCATCCGAATTGAGAGGCGAAGAGATAGCACCACTTTTGGAAATCGGCATCATAGGAGGGCAGCCAGGCGATATCGAACTTCGTATCGAGCATAACCCCTTGGTCATTCAACCAGGGACGGGGACGTCCCAGGGGTTGCGTAGGGCCGTAAAGAGCGCCTCCGCCCGCCATGAACAGCACGGCGATGTCGTTCTGCTGAAAGGTTTTTAGCTGTTGGGCCACATTGTTGTACCATTCATCCCAATCTTTGTCCGTGGTCGGTTTATAGCCGACCCCGAAGCGCACAGCGTGGACGCCAAGGCGTTTTAAGACCGTCGCGGGGATATCCGCATCCAGGCAAAAGTGCGGATATTGAATGCGCTCGGAGGAGTGGGCAAAGGTGCGGATGCAGGTGGTGACGAAGATCCTTCCGTAGTTGCCGAAGTCAAGGACGAGCGCGTATCCGCCGAAGCGCGACGGAATATCAGGCTGTAGGGTATAGGTTGCGGAAGCTTTAGGGGCAAGGGTTAGGGTGAACGGCTTTTGCAGGGTTTTGGAGATCCGGTAGAGATGGGGAAGCCAAATGTCGCCAGGAACGCCATAGGTGCCGTAGCCGATGATCTCCGGGGTACAGAGGGTGTTAAGCGATTGATCGGTAAGGTTTTGAATCTGTACGACAAACGTCGCCTGCTCGTCTGGGGTCAGCACGTTGTCGACCCCTGCCATTTTCAGCAGAACCACAGAGAGAAAGCGATTCTTTTGATGGGGCACAACGTTGAAGGTCTGTTGAAAGTTGGCCATATCCTCTCCCTCTACCATTTGGGCATGGCAGGCCGGGAGGATGCCGATCAGCAAGCAGAGCAGAAGGGCCACGAAGCGGGCCTTGTGCTGAAAGCGATATCGGTTCATCGTGCGGTTCTCTCCTATAATGCTACGTATCATTAAGTTTGCCTCATAGTCGGTTAGGCGTTCAGTGTGTAGGAACGCCTAACCCTAAGCGGGCTTTAGGGGACGCGTTCTCCCCTTGCGGCCACCCAAAGTTTATACCAATCCTGGCGGGTAAGTTGAATTTGAGCTGCGCCGGCCGCCTCGCGGATATGGTCGGGGTTGTTGGAGCCGACCAGCGGTAGGATGCCTGCGGGATGTCGCAAGAGCCACGCGATGGCCAGTTGCGCAGGAGTTGCTCCGCCGTAGTTGGGGCTAAGCTCTCGCATGGCGGCAAGAATCCTTTCGATGCGCTCTTTCTGGGGGTGATCGTTGGGCACCTCTCGCCTTCCGGTGAGCCAGCCTCTGCCGACGGGGCTATAGGCTAAGGGGGTGATCTGCAGCTCCTCGCACTGATCGAGCACGCCATCGCCGCCTCCTCCGGCAGCCCCCTCGTAGATGGGGTCGAGGCGCAAGAGCGAGATCTCTATTTGGTTGGAGACAAGAGGGATATTGAGATAGCGTTTGAGGGCGAGCGTTTGATGAGGATAGTAGTTCGATACGCCGACATAGCGCACTAGCCCCTCGCGCACCAACTCTTCCAACACCTTGGCCGTCTCGGCAGGGTGGCTGAGTGGGTCTGGACGATGGAGTTGGTAGAGGTCTACATAATCAACACCCAAGCGTTGCAGCGACCCACGAATGGATTGGCGAATATAGTCTGGGTCGTGTTCGTAGTAGCCGGGGCGGATGCCAACTTTGGTGGCGATAAAAATCTTTTCTCGAATGCCTGGGATGGCGGCCAGGCACTCTTTAAAGATCGATTCGCAGGCGGTGCCCCCATAGATGTCGGCGTGGTCAAAAAACGTAATACCGCTTTCGATGGCGGCTTCAAAGGCGGCGATGGCACGCCGAATATGTTCCGGCCCCACCTCGTTAGGGTTCCATGTGCCCGCAAGCCCCATGCATCCGAGCCCGATGCGAGAAACGTGCACGCCATCTGGGCCAAAAGGCTGTGTCGGCATTGCAAAGGTCATCTTCTCTCACTTCCTTTCCTGATTGCAGCATATTGGGGGGAACGCACACACGTCCGTGCTTACCCGAAATCTATCGCACAGCGATGGAGGGGTCGCGCGGGCGTGGAAGACTGTACCACACGGCGTCGCAAACTTCCAACTCCTCTTGATCCAGCTGCAGATGAACGGCTTTGAGGGTCTCTTCGAGCTGTTCTGGGCGCGTTGCGCCGAGGATGGCGCTGGTGACGTCGGGTTGATGTAGCACCCACGCGAGGGCCACTTGCGCCAGCGATTTACCTCGCGGCTCAAAAAAGGCGCGCAAAGTCTCCACGGCCGTAAACTGCGCCTCTTGCCAGTAGCGCTGATGGTAGAGGGGGGAGCGGCCCTGCATGATATCGAAGCGCGATCCGGCTGCGGGAGGGGCGTCACGGCGATATTTGCCGGTGAGGAAGCCCCCTGCCAACGGGTTATAGGTGATCACGCCGATCTCCTCTTCTCGGCAAAGAGGCAGGAGCTCGTACTCGATCTGGCGGAACAGCAGATTATATCGCGGCTGCACGGTATCGAAACGGGCAAGGCCATACTTATCGCTGACCCACAAAGCCTTTGCCAGTTGCCAGGCCTGGTAGTTGGAGCAGCCAATATAGCGTACCTTTCCCTGATGCACCAAGTCGTCCAAAGCGCGGAGGGTCTCATCAATGGGCGTATCGGGATCGGGCGAGTGCGTCTGGTAAAGGTCAATATAGTCGGTTTGAAGCCGTTTCAGGCTCGCCTCCACGGCCTGCAGGATATGTTTACGTGAGAGGCCCTCGTCCCAGGGCCTAGGCCCCATGGTACCACGGCATTTCGTGGCGAGAATAAAATCCTCTCGCCGATTTTTAAGCCATTTCCCGACGATCTCCTCGGTGCGTCCCACTGTCTCGGGGGTCACCGGCACCGGGTAGACATCCGCGGTATCTATAAAATTGATGCCAGCCTCGGCGGCTTTGTCCATAATGGCAAATGCCGTGGCTTCATCGGCCTGCATTCCAAAGGTCATGGTGCCCAGACAGATTTCAGAGACTTTCAGGCCGGTGCGTCCAAGGCGCTTAAGCTTCATGTTTTGACTTCTCACTCCAAAGAGGTTCTACTACCCCCTAATTTCATGCAAAGTCCCCTCAATTCCTGCCGGTCGTAGGCTGTTCTTGTAGGACTCCCTGCGCCAAACAGTTTTTTTGCGAAGCACTTGACAACTCCGTGCAGCTTTGCTATCATGTCGTTATACAAAGGCTTCCTGCTAGGGATATGTTGATGGAGAACTGTCTATTTAAGGATAGGTTGTGACTGCTATTCTTCAAGATCATGTGCGATTTGGGGGCAGGCGCATGCACCGCGGCTGATAGAGAACGGGCTTGCCATCCATAACGGATACGGGGCTCCAAGCGATGGCCTACGTGTTGAAAGAGCTCAACGATGCGCTTTCTGGCGTGCGATAGTGAGCGGGAGAGCATGAAGCAATGGTACGGAAGATATCATCGCCTGTGTATCAATGTCTAGACCCTACAGCGAGGTGAGGAAGATGGGATGGGATAGCAAAGACATAAAAGATACCTTACCTAAGAAGACCCGCTCTGAGAAAATCCGAAAGGTTTCCTACAAGATCTTGATAATACTAGATGGACTATTTCAGAGACTATCTTATGTATTATATGGACTAGGTGGTGGCTATATCTTTGAGTACTTATGCAAAGTCTACTGGCGTTTTCGGGAAGATATCGTAAGAGAAGCCTTACAGAGAAAGGAAGCGCTTAGCAAGCCGACCTTCCCTTTGTTTCGTTATGTGGGCCGGGATGGTCAGTGGTACCAGTGGGTGGGCTTTCAGGACGAAGCCTTCTGGTGGAGAGAGGAGCCTTATGACGCGGTGGAGACTAAGCAAGCACCCTCTTCTCCTACCCAAGAGGGGCACCCGAAAAGACACAGCGTCCTGAAACGTCTCACCGGTAAGCTGTTTACCATGACACCCGCTCTGGTGAAATGGATGTCTTTGGGGTGGTTGCTATCCTTTGTAATTGTGCAGATGCTAGCAATGTGCTGGACAGTGTGTATGTGGTTCAGCTTGATACTCATTCCATTTGATTTTCACGGCAAGGAGTCTTTTGAGCCACTGCTTTTTTTTCTTGTGACGGGAAGTGTCTTGTGGGTTTGTTGTTATGTTGCCTTGCCATTGGAAGACAACCTGTCTCGACACATCCTATGGCTCTATCTAAACCGAAAACTCTGTTACCCTCTGAACTACTTGATTAGCTGCTATAAGTGGGTTACTGAGCGAGGTCATGAAAATATGGTTTTTAATATACAGGAAGCATGTCGTTTGTTCAAGCGTTCGTATGTCCCCACAGGGAAAGAGATCGTTGTTGGTTTGTTACAGCACAGTCTTCAAGAAAAGCTTCAAGCCTCCTCGGTAGAGCTTACCAAGGAGGAGCGCGTTGCCTTGGTAGAGTTTCTGAAAGAAGACTATTTTAACACACCTCAGATAGCCCAGGTTCTGTGCCGATTAGTTTTTGAACTCTGTGTGGCTGCAGAGTGCACCGAGGCTTTGGAGGCGCTCGAGCGGCTCTCCCGCGGAGAGGGATGGTTAAAGAGGTGGATAGTGTCGGAGGACTGTTTGATACGTGAAACGGGTCAGGAGTTGAAGGAGTTAGCAGCGAGCAGTGTCAGGCAATTGCGCGCCGTACAGCAGCGGCACCTTTTGGTAAAGGAGTACCTGCGCCCTGCGGAGGGGACGCCCTTGGATCTGTTAAGGCCTGTGGGGTTTGGGGGTGAGGAGCTGTTACGGGGTGCTAGTTTGGCTGAGGAGTCTCAGGCAGAGCCGTTTCAGAGCGGTGAGGCGGAGGAGAAGGAACAGAAGCTAGAGGAGAAGAAATAGTTTTTGGGATTTGGTCTATAACGAGTTACAGCGATGCGCTTCGTGCGTACGGCGGCTATGGCGGGCTGATAGGTTCCTAAACGGATTGGGAGAGGGGGTTAAGCTTGCGAGGTTTTCGGTACTACGATGTGGCTGCTGGTAGGTTCTTAACCTGAGATCCGATAGGATACGTCTTCGGCAAGTGGGTGAGCAAACACATTTGTCCAAGTGGAGCCTTAAGCGAGGTAAAATAGGTACATGCAGACCCAAAACAAATCTATTCTCAGGAACGATACCGAGCCGTTTCATCCGCCTTATGTGCTGCGCGACTGGCGTACGCTTAGCTTTGGTTGTGGAACCGTTGGCGTAGTGATCTTGTGGGCCTTTCTCGGCTGTATCTTTCTTCTGTTTGGGTTTGTCAACGTAATAAGCTTTTTCGAGCCGAATATGCTCTATGCCCGGATCAAAACGTTCGGGATACTGCTGTTCCTTTTAGCGTTCGCTTGGCCTAGAATGGTGGGCTACCGTTGCTTTCATACCGACGGGATCGTGGTGTTTAATGGTCTCAAAAAGCGGCGTCTCCCCTATGCCGAGGTATCACGGGTGGCCGTTCAAACGGTGACCCGCTATACAACCGGCGGAGGGGTAATGCCCATCCCAGACACCTTTCTTATCTACGGACCAGACGGCACCGAGTTCACTTGCATTTGGCCGATAGACCCCAACCGTGAAGAGATCATTGCGTTTGTCTTATCTTGTTTGCCGGAAAGGGTTCGGAACTGCTTAGATGCGAGCTCTCAAGAGGCAGCAAAGCCGGAAGCAACCCAAAGCACCCCAGCGGCTAATGCGGTTCCACTCGCTGACGAAGGATCGGATTTTGAGAAAGAGAGTCTGATTTAGAGAAAGGGGCGTTTTTCGATGAAGCAAAGAGATATCAACCGGGTGGTGATAGTTCTTGTTGTAGCGTTAGTACTAGCTTTAGGCATGATGCAATTCGAATACAACGCGACAGTCATCGTTTAGAAGAGGTCAACCAAGTCCTACAGCACGGCGTACGGGTGCAGGGGCAAGTGACCCAGGTGGAGTGGACGCAACATTCAGGGGATTGGGTGCACTATGTGTTTCAAGTGAACGGTTCCGAATATACTGGTGAGAGCCCTTTGGGCGCAATGGCCTCTCCAGCAGTAGGTCAATCAATCCCGATCGTCTATCTCCCATCGAACCCGCACATCAATACTCTAGCCAATGGAGAGGAGGCGGATTGGTTGCAGAGCCTGATACGGGCATTACGGTTGGTGCAAGTGCTGGAGGTCCCGTTGGGAGTTTTAGCTGTCGGTTATCTGCGCTATTTGGGGAAGCGTTATGTCCGAGGCAAGTAGCAAGAAG